>NZ_JBWKYN010000111.1:0-18930 GCF_059423785.1 Arcicella sp. GW458-12-2-14-TSB2
TTCGTTTTGCCGACTTCTCTTCTGATAACAAATGGCTAATTACAAGAGATAAAAGTGAGATTTACAAAGTATGGGATATAGCAAAAGGGCAACAACTATACTTCTTAAAACAAGAGAATAATATTCGTTCTACAAAATTTTCTTCTGATAATAAATGGCTAATTACAAGAGATGAAAATGATATTTATAAAGTATGGGATGTAGCAAAAGGGCAGCAGCTAGGCCTCTTAAAACAAGATAAAGGTATTCGCTTTGCTGACTTTTCTTCTGACAATCATTTTTTTAGTTTTATAACACAACACCAAATAAAAACCTTTGAAACAATCTCAGGAAAATTAATACAATGGCTATGGCTCAACAAAAAGCCTACACAAATGAATATCATTGATAATCGCTATCTCTATATAACTGTAGGAAAATCCATCGTGAAAACAGATTTAGAAACACAACACGGTGCTTTAATGAGCTTTGGAGATGGCGAGCCTTTAGATTATGAGTACGATGAGATTGTAGAGTGGAAGAAAGTTTTTGGAGACCAGTACCTCCTACCATTAGATGATGAGATTAAAAATAAATATGGGATAAAGGATTAATTATGATACAAACGATAGATACAAGACCTGTTATTATACTTGCTTTCGCTAATAGTCCAAGTTCTCCTCTTGATTATTTAAGTGAGGAGATTAAAAGGTGCAATACTGCTTTAAATCACATTAGCAGAAAATTTCAAATACGCTATTTATATGAGGCAACCATTGAAGATATTCAAAATGCCATAGACGAAACGGCAAGTCGTGTATTGGCATTTATGTATAGTGGTCATGCTGACGAGCATTCTATTGATACTATCGGTCATGCAATGTCGGCTATTGGTTTGGCAATACAGCTAAAAAGATGCCCTAATTTAGCGTTGGTATTGCTTAATGGTTGTTGCACAAACCCGCAATATGCCCATTTAGAGAGTTTATCTACCCCTATATTTATTGGTACAAAAGCACCAGTAAACGACCAAACTGCGGCAAAGTTTTCAAGTGCTTTTCTCAAAAAACTTGCTGAAGAAGCAGATATACAAACTGCCTTTAATTTCGCAATTGATGAAGCACAGGCGTATTCCACTACATCAATTGTCAGGTTAACACGCTTTTTGGATGAAAATCCATCTATTAATCCAAACAATGCTTGGATGATGAACCTCTTAAACAGGGAGTTTATCCATTGGAAGCTTAGCTCAATTGATAGCACAAAATTAGCCTATACTCCTAATAGCTTTTTAAATGACTTTCTTTTTCAGGAATTCAGTAAATTGGATGTTATTATCGCTGGCTATGAAGGTTTTGAAGATGCGCGAGGAAAAATACTAGCGAAGTTTCCACCTTTTATCAGTAAGCAAATTCATAATTTATGTGCCATTAGAGTTGAAGGTATCGCTGATTCAGGGGGGTATTTTGACCAACCCAATATAGAGCGAATCGGAAAAATAGTTGGCTTTTATACTGCTGTGCAAGAACTCTTACTCAGTATTGCCTTAGCAGAATTGAGGGACTGTTTTATAAATAAGGCTATCAATTATACAAAAAAAATTAATCCATTCTTTTTTAATCAACCCGCTCGTTTTAACAAAATAGAATGGATTATTAAAGCGATTGAGTTTAAACAAACAACGAGTATTTCTTTTTTTATAGAAGAAATAAAAAAGCTTTCGACTAAGCATGAAACTCTATCAGCATTAGGACAGTTTTTTGAAGAGCTTTCGCTGTTTTATCAAGATACAATCAATCCTAATGTAGCCCTTTTAGAACAAAAAAGCCTTTTGGCAGAGCAAAAACTGATAGAGCTTTTAGATTTTTGTTTGTTCCTAGCGAAATACAAATTTGTATCGGTAAAAAATATCGTGGTGTTTAAAAATAGGTCGAAACCAAAAGCCCAGTTTGATTATAAACTATCGGTTTATGAATGGGATGACGAACGCAAAGAAGAACCTAATAAGCTAACTAATCTAAATTTGCATAATGAAATTCCTGATAATTTTTCGATACTTATCATTAAATCAGTAGAGCAGATAAATATCAATGAACAATTGAGGAGAGAACAGTACTTGAATATTTCGCCCTTTATTATTGACCCGAATGTAATTTATGATAAATCTCCTATTTCTAATATTTCGTTTTTGGATGCTTATTCAGAAAATAGTTTGACCTACCGTTCTTTGTATAAAGTGGAAGACAAAAAGTCAATTGAAAACAATATTGAAATGAAGACAGTTTTCAATGACTTACAAGAACAATTTAAGCATTTTAAAGACCTTTTAAATCCGTAGTAACGTGAGCCAAACTCAAAGTCCCTTTCAGTTCTTAGCTCCATATAATGCGGATAAAAAGGACTCCTTCTTGGGACGTGACCAAGAAATAGAAAAGTTATACGAATTAACCTTTGTTACCAATTTAATGATGGTATATGGTTCGTCGGGAACTGGTAAAACAAGCTTAGTTCAGTCTGGTTTAAGTAAAAAACTAAGTGGCCCTGATTGGATTCCTCTTTTTATTCGCAGAGGTGACAATTTTATAATTTCCTTAACCGACCAACTGAAAGTTATTTCTAAAATAGAACTAGAAAACACAAGTATCTCAGAACATCTTGCAGTTATTAACCATCGCTATTACCGTCCAGTATATCTGTTTTTTGACCAATTTGAAGAAGTATTCACTTTGAGCGATAAACAACAATCCTATAAAGAGGAATTAAAAGAGCTTTTTATAACTTTAAATGAATTACAAAGCGAAAACACGTGTAAAATCATCTTGATTATTCGTGAAGAGTTTCTTGGATTACTCTACGAATCGGAACAGTATTTACCTAATCTGTTTGATTTCCGTTTACGGGTAGAACCCATGAATAAAGGTAAAATTCAAGAGGTCGTTTCTGGAATTTTTCAAGAATTTAATATTCAAACAGAACCCTCTACTCTGACAACAACTATCTCTGAGAAATTAGTAGAAGGACAAGCAAATGGACAGTTAGCTTACTTGCAAGTGTATTTAGAGAAGCTTTGGTATGAAGCAAAGCTTGTCGAATCAACAGACTCAAAGGTAGTTATTAAACAGGAACACATAGATACCATAAAAGACATACAAAATGTACTGGACACATACCTGAGTGAGCAACAAAAAAGTATCTGTACAGCATTAAACGCAGAAGAGAAAGTCATCAAAGAATTACTGGATTTATTTGTAACAGATGATAGTACTAAAAGACCACGTACGTTAGAATCTCTACTAAAAGAAATTAGCAATAAGCTTACTACCGCATTACAACTTCAAGAAATGCTTAAGCGTTTAGAAGAATCTCGATTACTTATTTTAGAAAAGGATTGTTACGAACTAGCCCATGACATCCTAGCCAGAATCATAGATAGTAGACGCCAAGGACGAGATTTGCTCATCAAGAATCTAAAAAATACCCTTAGATTTAACCGAGAAAATAAGATTGAAATAGATAAAGTAGTCCTAAGGCAGTATGATGATTTAAAGCAGGATGCTGATTTTGATGCAAAAATTGAAAAATATGTTGAACAAAATCGAGAAAGAATACGAAGAGATAATTTTTTCTTAAAAATTCTTCAAGTTGGAGTATTAATTGCTCTTAGTTTTTTCATTTACCAAAATAGTGTAATTAACAAAGAAAAAGAAAAGGCCATAAATGCCCTTGCTCAACAGAGAAAAGCTGAACTTGATAAAAAGGTAACAGAAGATAAATTATTGTTAAAACGTATTGATGGTATTTTGTTAAATGGGCAAAATTGTCCTGAAGATGTAATGCTTGATAGCCTCAAGGCTTTTGAAAAACGTAGCAAAAAGGATGCTACCTATAAAAATAAGATAGATAAGGATTTACAAAATACTTTACTAAAATGGACTAAGTCTAAGTGTTATAAAAAATAATGGAGATGAAAAAATGTCTATTAATCGCCTTGTGCTTACTTATGATACAAACTGTTTTTTGCCAAAAACAAAAAGCTGCACCTTGCAATACTTATGAATGTATCATAAGTAAGGTAAAAGCTTCTTTAAAAGAAAAGACAAATAAAGAATACCAGAAACTCTTAACAAGCTTAGAAGATGCTGAAAACTATTTAAACGATAAACAAAAAGATTATAGCAAAAAACGCCAAGAAATACGCAACTTACGTTTAGAAGTATTTAAAGCCATAGAACGAGAAAAGGAAAAAGCAATTTTAGCAGAAAAGAAAGCTCAGTTAGCGACAGATAATGCCACAGCCCTTTATTGGTCTTCTGAAGCACACAGAATAAATCCAATACAAGGATTACGTTTATTAGAAAAGGCTATGCTCAAAACTAAAGATACCAATACTACCAACTTTATTAAGGAACAAACCCAAAAGATTTTCAATAATAGTCATAAACATCAATTTCAAGAAAAGAAAAGATTTTTGAACACTTCTTTTTTTAGATTTTCGTCTGATAATGAATGGTTGATTACAAAATATGGAAAACATCCTATTCAGACCTGTAAAGTCTGGGAAGTCAGTACGGGAAAAAGTCCTGACTTCTTAAATCAAGAGAAAGCCATTACTGATGTCAAATTCTCTGTCAGTAATAAATGGTTGATTACAAGTTATGGAAAATATCCTATTCAGACCTGCAAAGTTTGGGAAGTCGGTACAGGGAAACGCCTTGACTTCTTGAATCAGGAGAACGATCTTAATTATGCTGAATTTTCTTTTGATGATAAATGGTTGATTACTAGGGATAAAAATAATAAATGGAAAGTCTGGGAAGTCAGTACGGGAAAACGCCCTGACTTCTTAAATCAGGACAGAGACATTGATTATGCTGATTTTTCTTCCGATGATAAATGGTTGATTATTTGTTATAAAAATAATACCTGTAAAGTCTTGGAAGTCGATACAGGTAAGATGCCTGGCTTCTTAAATCAAGAAAAAGACATTACTGACATCACATTTTCTCCCAATAATAAATTGTTGATTACTTGTGATAAAAATGATACCTACAAAGTCTGGGAGACTATTACAGGGAAACATCATGACTTCTTAAATCAGGAGAGAGATATTGATTATGCTGAATTTTCTTTTGATGATAAATGGCTGATTACTAGTCATAAAAATGACACCTACAAAGTCTGGGAAATCAATACAGGAAAAACACTTGACTTTTTAAATCTGGAGAAAGAAATAGATATGTTTGAATTTTCTTTTAAAGATAAATGGTTGATAACAATTGATAAAATTACAAGCGATAAAAATGTTACCTACAAGCTCTGGGAAGCCAATACAGGAAAAACATTTGACTTCTTAAATCTGGCTAAAGACTTTACTGCTTCCACAATTTTATCAAACTTTAATTTTATGAGTATCGAAACAAAACACCAAGTGAAAATCTATGAAATAACAACGAACAAATTAGTTCAATGGTTATGGCTTAATAAAGTACCAACGGAAGTTAATATTACAAACAATCGCTATCTCCACGTTACCGTTGGCAAAGTGATTGTAAAAACTGATTTACAAACACAACAGGGTAATTTAATGAGCTTTGGAGATGGTGAGCCTTTGGATTATGAATACGAAGAAATCGTAGAATGGAAGAAAGTTTTTGGAGAGAAGTATTTGTTGCCTATGGAGCAACAAGTTTATGATAAATATATCAAGCCTACTTTAGAAGCTAATAAAAAATAAAATGGTTTTCTGGTAACTTATGCTTAAATAATGCCTTACACAAAAAGTTGGTGTCTTTAAATCTAATATTTAAGGATTACCAACAAATATAAACTCACCCAATTGATAAAAACTATACCATTGTTCAATGATGTTTTTCATTGTATTTTGTAATGCTATTACTTTGTTTTTTGAGGATATTCATCGTAAAATTCAATAAAGCGTTATGGTTTCATTCTTTAAAATCGATGGCAATAGTCCAAAACTAATACCATATTCGATTAATCTTGCCTCAATTAATTCTTAATGCTTGTAGTTTCTTATCACTTGAATTAATAATAAAAGTATTTAATCTTTGAATATAATCATGAATACATGATGGATTTTTCACTAAGACTTGAAATTTTCCTAATCCCATCAAAAAGCGATACTTTAACAATGAAAACTAATGGATAAAATCCCCTCTAATAATATTTTCTTTATGAAACTATTGATTATTGAAATTTTGAGAAGTTAATTTAATATACTTTAAAATGTAGTCTTATTTATTTTGAGCGTAATAACTTCTCACTTTATAGTATGTAATATTTCAAATCTAGCACTAATTTGTTTACACCATGTTTACACCGAAAATAAAAAAGGAGCTGCAATTTCTTACAACTCCTTGATTTTCAGCAGTCGGGATGACAGGATTTGAACCTGCGACCACACGCCCCCCAGACGTGTACGCTACCGGACTGCGCCACATCCCGATTTTGAGGATGCAAATCTAAAATTCTGCTTTTATTTTTTCAAATTTATACCCCAAAAAAATCATTATCTATTCATCGAAACCAAAAACTCTTCGTTGGTTCTAGTGCCTTTCATTTGTTGTTGTAAAAACTCCATTGCCTCTACAGAATTCATGTCGCTCATGTGTTTTCTCAGAATCCATACTCTTTGAAGGGTTTCTTTATCCATCAACAAGTCTTCACGACGAGTACCCGAAGCGGTAACATCAATGGCTGGATACATTCTACGGTTAGACAACTTACGGTCTAGCTGTAATTCCATGTTACCAGTACCTTTGAATTCTTCAAAAATTACTTCATCCATTTTTGAGCCTGTATCTATCAACGCCGTAGCGATAATAGTTAACGAACCACCGTTTTCTACATTTCTGGCTGCACCAAAAAAACGTTTTGGTTTGTGCAATGCGTTAGCATCAACACCACCTGATAAAATTTTTCCTGATGAAGGAACGACTGTATTATACGCACGTGCTAAACGAGTGATAGAATCTAGCAGAATTACTACATCGTGTCCACATTCAACCATACGTTTTGCTTTCTCTAAAACAATGCTTGCTACTTTTACGTGGCGTTCGGCTTGCTCATCAAAGGTTGATGATATTACTTCTGCCCTAACGCTACGTTGCATATCCGTAACCTCTTCTGGACGTTCGTCTATCAACAAAATCAATAAATAAACTTCTGGGTGGTTTTTAGAAATAGCATTCGCAATTTCTTTCAACAATACCGTTTTACCTGTCTTAGGTTGGGCTACAATCATCCCACGTTGACCTTTACCAATTGGGGCAAATAAGTCCAGAATACGGGTTGAATATTGGTCTGGGCGCGAAGAAAGCTTTAATTTTTCTTCCGGGAAAAGAGGTGTTAAATATTCAAAAGGAATTCTATCTCTGATTTCTTCAGTAGTTTTTCCGTTGACAGATTCTACTCTCAAAAGGGCAAAATACTTTTCTCCTTCTTTAGGTGGGCGAATCGAACCACGAACGGTATCCCCTGTTTTTAAACCAAATAGTTTGATTTGTGAAGGAGAAACATAAATATCATCTGGCGAAGCTAGGTAGTTATAGTCTGCTGAACGTAGGAAACCATATCCTCCATCTTGCATAATTTCAAGTACGCCTTCGTTCTCAATGATGCCATCAAACTCACGAATGGCTTGATTATAGATTGGTTTTTTGAAATTCCCGTTATTGTTCTGACGAGTCACTTCATTGCTCCGTACTTCCTGTTCTTGTGGTAAACCACCCGTTGGCTCATCAGGGGTAATAAATGATGTATCAATAGCAAATTCTTCTTCTACTTCAATGGGGAAATCTACGATTGGATCTTCATCAAATTCATAAGCTATTTCTGTTACTACCTCAGGTTTAACTTTTATTTCTTTAACTTCCTTTGCCGGTTTTACCTTAGGTTGTTCTATAGGGTTTGGTTTGGGTGTTGCATTTTTAGCACTCACTACTGGATTTTCAGCATCTTCTTTAGAAATACGCTGTCTTTTAGGACGAGGACTATCTGAAGCTGCTCCGGAATCTTTCCTCACTTTTCGTTCTGTTTTATTATCGTCTTGCATAGTATCTTTGCTGGAAGGTTTGCGGTTTTTTGTGGGCATTACCGCTTGTTTATCAAGAATTTTGTAGATGAGTTCTTTTTTTGGAAGGTCATTAACATTAGAAATGGCATATTCTTTGGCAAGCTCATGAAGCTCAGATATAAGCATCATGTCTAATTCTTCAATTTTGTACATAAGGGTTAATGAATAGACTATCTACAATCAAAGTCTTTCTAAATTGTGGTTAAAAAATATTAATAAAAAACATCTTAAAAAAGATTGTCAACTTTAAAGTCAAATTTGGGAAATATTAGAATGATGTGGATGTATGATGTTAAGTATTTAATAATCAAAATCTTAACGGAAGAAACACACAGGATTGTGAATTGTTCTGCAATGATAGTTCCATTATTTTAAATAATCAAATATTTTTGCTTATTTTTTATTACATTTTTTTTAACATTCTCATAATCAGCACCCTCATTGGTCTATTATATTTTCAAAGACTAAACAGATATCCCTATTTTAGGATTTATCTTTTACCAAGATTAAAATTAAAAATTCATAGAATATTATTAAAAAGGGTTAAACTTTATGATAAACTTTTTTAATTGGGAATCCCCTGTTATTTTTGTGTCATCAAACCAGAATATCACGGAAAAAATGAATCGCAAAAATATTTTAGCTATCGCCAGTATCGCTTTGTTAGCCATCGCTTGTGACTATCAAAAAAATAATACCATCAAACAAGCAGACGTTCATGAAGGAGATGAATATGTGTATGGTGTACATCCAGATTCTGCTGCTCGTCAGACAAAAAATAAATATACAGCAAAGCCTGAAAACGAAGTAAGAGCAATCAAAATTCGTGAAAAACTATTCAATGATAGTACGAATGCTCAAGGTAATTAATCTTGACTTCTTGGATATAATTTCTACCTAATATCACATCTCAAAAGCGTTGCAATTAAGATTGTGACGCTTTTCGTATTTCTTAACTTTGAACCAATATAATGAACATAGCTCTTGTAACAGGCTCTGCTGGATTAATAGGCAGTGAGGCAGTCGCGTTGTTTTATGACAAATTTGATTTAGTAATAGGTATTGATAATAACATGCGTCAGTACTTCTTTGGTAACGAAGCTTCTACTGCTTGGAATCGTAATCGTTTGGAAGAACAATATTCTAATTACAAACACTATCAAGCTGATATTCGTGAGGTTCCTCAACTAGAAGTAATCTTTAAAGAATACGGTACTGATATCAAGTGTGTGTTACATACAGCTGCACAACCATCGCACGACTGGGCGGCCAAAGAACCTTTCACAGACTTTTCAGTGAATGCTAACGGTACATTAAATATGTTGGAAATGACACGTTTACATGCGCCAGATGCTGTCTTTATCTTTACGTCAACGAATAAGGTTTATGGTGATAATCCAAATTATTTACCATTAATCGAAACCGAAACACGTTATGAGATTGACGCTAGTCACCCTTATTTTGAAAACGGTATCGACGAAAATCATAGCATCGACCATACCAAACACTCATTATTTGGCGCTTCTAAAGTAGCAGCCGACGTTTTGGTGCAGGAATATGGTCGTTATTTCGGCATGAAAACGGGTATTTTCCGTGGCGGTTGTTTAACAGGTCCAAACCATTCAGGTACAGCCCTACATGGTTTCTTGTCTTATCTGATGAAATGTGCCATTACTGGTAATCACTACACCATCTTTGGCTATAAAGGCAAGCAAGTACGTGACAATATTCACTCTTATGATTTAGTGAATATGTTCTGGAATTTCTATCAAAACCCGCGTGCTGGTGAAGTGTATAATGCTGGTGGTGGACGATTCGCCAACTGCTCAATGCTTGAGGCAATCGCTATTTGCGAGGAAATGACGGGCAAAAAAATGAGCTTTAGTTATTCTGAAACGAATAGAATCGGTGACCATATTTGGTACGTTTCTGACCTTTCTAAATTCAAGTCTCATTATCCAAACTGGAATTGGACTTTCGGATTAAACGAAACTTTACAACAAATTCATGATGGTATTGCATCTCGTTTATAAGAGATGTAACACTTTTGATTTCGCTTTAAAATATTTAATTAAAAGATGAATCCGTTTGCTACCAAACGGATTCATTGTTGATAGCAATGAAACTTAGTGTAGTAATCCCGGCATATAACGAAGAGGAGTCAATTCCTGAAACGTTGAGGTCATTATATCATACCCTTCAAAAAAATGGCATTGAGCATGAAATTTGTGTAACAAACGATAATTCAAAAGACCATACGGAGGCTGTTCTGCAAGCACTACAAAAGGAAATTCCTACATTAGTTTATTATACTAACAAAGGTCCTAACGGCTTTGGCTATGCTGTTAGATATGGCCTTGAACGTTTTACTGGCGACTGCGTAGCGGTAATGATGGCTGATATGTCTGACGACCCCAACGATTTGGTAAAGTATTACAACACCATGCTTGAAAAAGACGTTGATGCCGTTTTTGGAAGCCGTTTTATGAAAGGTGGAAAAATAATTGATTACCCACCTCTGAAACTTTATATCAATAGAGTAGCCAATCTAATCATTCGTTTTTTAGTAGGTATCAAATACAATGATACCACCAATGCCTTCAAATTATACAAAAGAGAAACCATTGAAGGTATCAAACCATTCATATCTCCACACTTTAATTTAACAGTAGAATTACCCCTAAAGGCCTATGTTAGAGGTTATTCTTTTGCTATTGTTCCTAATAGTTGGACTAATAGAAAATATGGAGAATCAAAACTAAAAATCAAAGAAATGGGAAGCAGATATTTCTTTATCTTGCTTTATTGTATGATTGAAAAGTTCTTTTCGCGTGGAGATTATAAGAAGAAATAATCAAACAAATAGTGATTTCAACCACGTAATCTGGAAAATTAGATAACTAAAAATAATACCCCAAGATACCGCAAAAAGCAACATTGTAAAGAAAATCTTGCTGAAGGGTACTTTAAAAGATAAAGCTAAAAGTGTTCCACCAATTGGTGTAAAAAATAATGGAGTAAAACAAGCAATACCCCAAATGCCTAGTTTTTTCCAGATTTTAACAGCAAATCTTGTCCTTTTTGAAAACAATTTAGGCTTTGATTTCCGATATTTACCTATTAAAGCTTGAATTCTTTTTCCTAAAAAAGTGATTAAGGTTACAGTTGTCATCATACCAATGATACAACAAATAGCTGTTTCCCACCAAGTCAATCCCAATAAAATTCCAGCGATAGGGCCATTAAAAAATTTAATGGCTGTTGCAAGCATTACGGTAAAATATTTTCCAAATGTCATAATTATGTGTTAGCAGTTGTAAGTCAAGTATTTATACTTTCTATTGATTAAATCTCCTCATGAAATTATTTAATTTTCAATCAATAATTTTAAACTAACTTGCGAAGGTATTAATTGTAAAATGAAATGCCCAAACCTTAATAAAATTATGTATCAAAAATTACGTTTTTTTACTCTTTTAGTTTGCTCCTTTGCAAGTATTTATACTCAAGCACAAAGTGTTTTCGTTCCCCTCAATCAAGACTATTATCATTTAATAGATCGCTATGAGATAAAGCGTGGCAAATTTTCTGAGGGTTTTCATACTACTATCAAACCTTATACCCGCAAAGGTGTAGTACAATTGGTCGATAGCATCTGGGCAAGCAATTCGATGATATTGTCGGACAGAGATAGATTTAACCTTCAATATCTTGAAAACGATAGCTGGGAATGGAAAAATAACGATACTACAGGCGATAGCAAAAAGCCTTTCTGGAAAATATTTTATCAAAAAAAAGCAGACGCTTATTCTAATTCCGACGATATTCTTGATTTACACGTCAGTCCTGTACTTAATTTAGAATATGGTGCAGTATCGGGCGGTACTCAGAATAGTACAAGCTTAAATACTCGTGGCATCGAAATTCGTGGAATGATTAATAGAAAAGTAGGTTTTTACACCTTCATTTCCGAGAACCAAGCTTATATTCCCGACTATGTAAAGACTTTTGTTGATTCATATAACCAAAACGAGTTTAGACAAGCAGACCTCCGCCTACCCGGAATGCCGGGTGAAGGACTAACCAAGGCCTTTAAGAATAATCCTTATGGTGCAGATTTCTTTGCTGCAAGGGCTTATATTACTTTTCAAGCCACTAAAAATATCCAACTTCAATTTGGGCATGATAAGAATTTTATTGGAAATGGTTTCAGGTCAATGTTACTTTCGGATAATGCTGCTCCTAATTTGTTTCTTAAAATCAACACCCACATTGGTAAGTTTCAATACCAAAACCTTTTTACTCAGCTAGTTTATACAGGTTTACAACCTAACAGCCAGATTTTCCCAAAGAAATACATGGCCATGCATCATCTTAGCCTAAATATTTCTAACAATTTAAATATTGGTATCTCTGAAAGCATTATTTTTCAACGTGATAGCACAAATGGTGATAGATTCGATTTGAATTATTTGAATCCAGTAATTTTTTATCGCTCAGTAGAAAGTTTTCAAGGCAGTGGCGACAATGCCCTGATTGGTCTAGATTTCAAATGGAATTTTGCCCAGCGTTTTTCAATCTATGGTCAGTTAATGTTAGATGAATTTATTGCTAAAGAGATTTTCAAATCATCAGGATATTGGGCTAATAAATATGCTTTTCAAGCTGGAGCAAAATATATTGATGTATTTGGGATAAGTAATCTAGATTTCCAGACTGAAGTAAATGCTGCTCGCCCATATACTTATAGCCATTCCGACGGTTCAAATTATACACAGTATAACCAAGCCTTAGCACATCCGCTTGGAGCCAATTTTGTAGAATGGTCTAATATTATTCGTTGGCAACCTGCCAAAAAACTTAATATCGTTGCTACGATTATTTACGCAAAATTCGGTGAAGACAGAACTCCCACTGAAAACTGGGGAGGAAACATTCAAAAAAGTTATGATACTAGAAGTAGAAAAGTACTTTATGGTGATGACTATGGTAATTTCATCGGGCAAGGTAGAAGTGCTAATACAATGATTTATGATGTAAGGGCATCGTATCAACTCAAGCATAATTTTTTCATAGACTTACACTTGCTGAGTCGTAATTACAAAAGTGGCAACCCTTTATTGGATTATACCAATACGATACAATCTTTTGGTATTCGTTGGAATCTTCCTTATCGACAAATGCTATTCTAAGGATTAATAGCCATATTCAGTCGTAAAAAGAGCATAGTCTTGTGACTCGTTATGGAGTCTATCAAAGGAAGTCACGCAATAGATATAACCACGGTATTTCTCCACAGAAGTATCATTAAAAGTGTTGCTTTTACCGATATAAATTATTTTTATTGCTTTTGATAGGTCTGGTTTTTCTCCTTTTTCAAAACGATAGACTACAAAATAATTATTTTCGTCACCGTCGGTAGCCTTTTCCCCAGGTTGCCAAGTCAACACAGGGACGCCCTCATCATTTTTGACGACAATTAACTTTTGTGGTGATAAAGGCGGAATGCTATCTTTCCAAGGCATGGCGGGAATAATGGCAGGATAGCGGTAATAATTATTCCTTAGAGAGTCTTGAAAACCTCCGTAGTTTTCTGTTAAACTTTTTGAACTAAAAAAGATACTCCCTTGAATTGTCGTCGGGTTTGCACGATTAAATTTAATCTGCTTTGGGGCTTCTGTCAGTAACCAACCCGCTTTAATTTTATAAATTCCATGTCCGATGTAGAGGTGCTTGCCAAAGCTATTTTGTCCCCACCACAATGCTAGTTCGTTAAAAGGTATTTTGCCATGAGCTTGGTCAAAATAAATTTGGGGTGCAATGTAATCTATCCATCCCTGTTGCAGCCATTTACGCGTATCGGCATATAAATTATCATACGACGTTTGTGAAGCATTGGTCAACGAACCTGCGGGATTTTTGGTGCTGTAGTTTCTCCACACACCAAAGGGGCTAATGCCAAATTTCATTCTTGGTTTAACTTTTTTGATGCCTTCGCTAATTTGGTAAATTAATGAATCAGTATTACTCCTCCGCCAATCTTTGATATTTTTGATACCTCCATTATATTTTCTAAAAGTTTCATCATCTTTCAACACGCCTCCTGCTACCTCATAAGGATAAAAATAATCGTCGAAATGTATTCCATCTATATCATAGTTTTTGGCAATTTGGACTACTATATCAGTGATGTAATTCCTTACTTCGGGAATACCAAAATTCAATAGTTTTTGTCCATCATATACTAACATCCATTCCGGTTTTGTTACGCTGATATGGTCTGGGGCAATAGACCTACCTTTTTTAAAAGTAGCACGATTGAGGTTTAGCCAAGCATGAAACTCTAGGTTTCTGCTATGGGCTTCTTCAATCATAAAACTGAGAGGGTCATAAAACGGTGTGGGAAATTTGCCTTGCTGACCTGTCAAAAATTCAGACCAAGGCTCAGTACCTTTAGCATAATAAGCATCGCAGGCATCACGTACTTGTACAAACACAGCATTCAGGTTTGATTTCTTATGCTCATCCAAAATGCGGATGAAATCTTGTTTTTGAAGGTCTGAATTATATTGACCATACTTTGGCCAGTCGATATTCTCTACGGTAGCTATCCAAACTGCTCTAAATTCGTGTTTCTGAGGTTTGCTCAGGTCTGGGCTCTGGGCATTACAACTAAAACAAGAAAGGCTAGAAAAAAATATCAGTATAAATTTATTAATCATCATATACGAAACAAGAGGTGAGATTTCTTAAATAAAAACATTGTCTAAGAAAATCCTGTGAAAAAAGGCTAAACCGTATTTATACAAAAATAATGAATTATCACCTAAATCGGTAATTCGAGTAAAACTCTCTCATCCAAAACGAGAAAGCAGTGTATATATTCTTGAGGTGTCAAGAATATATACACTGCTTTTGTTAACCTTAAATCGTTAATACTATTTAGTCTTCCAAGGTAAACATATACCCAACACCTTTAAGGGTTTTGATATAATGTTCAGGAATCTTTTCTCTTAGTTTTCTAATATGCACATCCACTGTTCTTTCTACCACGTACACATCTGCCCCCCATACTTTTTCTAATAATTCGTCGCGGTTGAACACTTTATTAGGATGTTTAGCCAAGAATGAAAGTAATTCAAATTCTTTTTTAGGCATTACTAAAGGGCTTCCATCATTCAATACACTATAGTTTGTACGATTTATCACCAGTTGGCCTATTTCAATTTTCTCATCATTTTCAATCTGCTGTGCATCACGCCTAAACATCGCTTTTATCCTACTTACTAAAGCCCTAGGTTTAATGGGCTTCACGATGTAATCGTCTGCTCCTACATCAAAAGCTGCTACTTCTGTGTATTCTTCAGCACGCGCCGTAAGAAATAAGATATAAACCTCTTTAAACTCTGGAATAAGACGAAGCTGTCTTGCCGTTTCGATACCATCCTGACGGGGCATCATAACATCCAGTAAAATCAAATCTGGTTTGAAAAATTTTGCTACTTCTAAAGCTTGAATGCCATCCAAAGCTGATTGAATTTCAAAACCTTCTTTTTGAAGATTATATTCTAACAACTCAATGATGTCTGGATCGTCATCAACCAGTAAAATTTTGGGAATAGGTAATGCGTTTGCCATATTTTCGTTTGCAGCAATCCATAATTTTCATTAAGAAAACCCTAATTAAATACTTCTTCTGCTCAATTGTTAATGCAAAATTAATAAGCTCAATATTACGGAATTGTTAAATCTAAATCATTGAATCTTTACAGAATCTATGAAAGAAAACATAATGAGGTATTTAAGCAAATTATCATTGGGTATTCCATGAAAATGAAAACGAATATTTGGAATCATCGGTTATTTATCATTTTTTTTCAATGTCAATTTTAATCATTTCTCCTTGCTCATTTGTTACCAACAGCGTATTATTTGTTAAAAAAGTAATCGCTTCTGATTGCTGAAAAGCCAAAAGGTAGCATTTTTGTGGATGTTTGAAGTCTATTATATGATTTTTGATTTTGAAGAATACTACCTTCCCATAGGTTATAAGGGCAAATGTTTTTTCGTCAGGACTTATCGCTGCGCCAGTCACCATCGCATTAATCAATACTTGTCCTTTAGGTAGCAGTGCATAATTCCCTGCCTTGGTCGGAACGGCATACATTTTCACAAAATCATTGCCTCGGTTTTTTGAAAATAAATATAAGCTATCGCCATGTACAAAAAACGCTTCGCAATCAAAATTCTTGTCTGCTTTATCTGGCGGAAAACGCTCTTGGTCAGCATAATGAAAAGAAATAGCTTCTGTATGGGTAGGATTGTTTTCGTTTACTTTATAAATCGTTAGATTCCTTCTAGTATTACTATTATTACCGATGTCTCCAATATATAAATTCCCATTTTTATCTCTGGTGATTTCTTCCCAATCTTCGTTTTCAATATTATTAAAGTGAATTGTGGATAATAGCTTCCCATGCATATCTACTTCATATATTTCAGGTTTGCCACCGCTGTCGTTATGCGTCCAGAAGGTTGTGTCTTTTGCACTTTTTATAATGCCTGAGCTTTCATTTACTTCGGGGGCTAATTTCCCGAGAGATGTTATTTTATAGAAACTACCTCCTTTCGAAAAATCACTTTTACTGCTCTCTTTATGACAGCTACACAATAGCAATTGAAGATTGAACAACCATAAAACAATTTTTGAATGGAACATAATAATAGGGGTTTAGATTAGTCCTGAATTAACGATTTTTTTATCAAAACAGAATCAAATCAGTACATTTATCGTTATCATTGCGTGAAATTTAATTAATCAATGGTTAATTGTTTCTTTAATAAAGCAAAATAATATGGTTTTATTTTATGCTTTTACAAATATCAGGTTAGTTTGCTAATAAATATTTGATAGCCGATGTCTCAAACGTTGCCCAATAGTTTTTTAGAGGCTCTTTGCCAAAAACATTCAAAACCCAATACTTTTCCATCTACTTCGACGGTGAAAGAATTGTTTACCGACATTTTGTTGGCAATGTTTCCAGAACAAACACAACGCCATTTTGGCTGTGTTGACGAATTGCAAGAAGCCTTTGATCAAATTCAATTGAGGCTAACCCGTGTATTGCGGTCTATGCAGCAACACCTTGAAGAGGATGCCCGCACCTTGGCAGAGGCTTATATTCAAAAACTTCCAGCAATTTACGACGTATTATTAACAGATATACAGGCCATCATGATGGGCGACCCAGCCGCCCAAAGCGAATACGAAGTAATCAGGGCGTACCCAGGTTTTTATGCTATCTTCTTTTATCGCCTTGCTCATGCTTTATTAGAGATGAACGTTCCTATTGTGCCTAGGGTACTGACAGAATATGCCCACTCAAAAACGGGAATTGATATTCATCCGGGTGCAAACATAGATGAATATTTTATGATTGACCACGGTACTGGCGTAGTAATTGGCGAAACCACGACCATTGGTAAACACGTAAAACTATACCAAGGTGTTACCCTTGGAGCATTATCAGTTAGTAAAGAAATGGCTTCGCTAAAACGCCATCCTACGATTGAAGACCACGTAGTAATTTATGCTGGAGCCACAATTTTGGGTGGAGAAACCGTAGTAGGGGCAAATTCTATCATCGGAGGAAATGTTTGGCTTACGCGCAGCATTCCTTCCTTCACAAAAATATATCACCAAGAGCAGGTAAAAATATTGCAGTAACATAATTGAATGGCAACACTCTTAGACTTAGTTGGCAATACGCCAATTGTTGAATTAAACAGAATCAATCCGAATCCGAATGTTAAGATTTACGGAAAATTAGAAGGACATAACCCAGGGGGTTCGGTAAAAGACCGTGCCGCCTATGGAATGATTCGCGGAGCAGTAGAACGTGGCGAGATAAAACCTGGCACAAAACTGATTGAAGCTACTTCTGGCAATACAGGTATTGCCTTAGCGATGATTGCTCGATTATACGACCTCGACATTGAATTGGTAATGCCTGAAAACTCTACCCGTGAAAGGGTATTAACGATGGAGGCTTTCGGGGCGACAGTTACACTTACGCCTGCTAGCGTTGGTATTGAAGGCTCAAGAGATTATGCCGAAGCTAAAGTAAAAGAGGGTGGTTTTTTTATGTTAGACCAATTTTCAAATCCTGATAATTACATGGCTCATTATCATTCTACTGGGCCAGAAATTTGGAAAGATACCAATCAGCAGATAACCCACTTTGTGAGTTCGATGGGGACTACTGGAACGATTATGGGTACTTCTAAATTTTTGAAGGAAGTAAACCCTGATATTCAGATAGTAGGTTGTCAACCGACTGAAGGAGCAAAGATTCCGGGGATTCGTCGTTGGGAAAAAGAATATCTCCCTAAGATTTTTGATGCATCAAGAGTTGATAGAATCATGGATATTTCAGAAACAGAAGCGCGTGCTATGGCCAATACGTTAGCGAAAGTAGAAGGCGTATTTGGTGGAATGAGTAGCGGAGGTGCTGCGTCAGCCGCTGTTAGATTAGCACAGGAATTAGAATCGGGCGTTATAGTATGTATTATCTGCGACCGTGGCGACCGTTATCTTTCAAGTGATTTATTCGGAAGCTAAGACTAAGTAAGAGTTATGAATTATGAGTTTTGAGTGTAAAAATAGCTCATACTTGTCGATGTAATTTCCAGAATAATATTGTTTTTTGATTGACTACTTATTAGAAAGATAGTTTTTTATGGACATAAAACATGAGTCATCCCGAATTTTGTGGATGACTTGCCCAATAAAAACCTCCTTGTTTATTTTGTGAATTACGACAAACACAAAAAAACAGGAGGTTTTATTATGCCCA
>NZ_JBWKYN010000112.1:0-18631 GCF_059423785.1 Arcicella sp. GW458-12-2-14-TSB2
AACCATTACAGACCAAGACAGTCAAAGTAGCATAATCATTAAAACAATGGAAAATAATAAGTTTGACATAGAGAAACTACCACGTGAGAATATTTTCAAAGTACCTGATAATTACTTTGACGAGCTTCCGATGTTAATACAATCGCAAACTTCTGCCAAATCTAAAACAGTTCCTTTAGTTACTTGGTCTATGAAAAGGACTTGGGCAAGCGTAGCCGCTTGTGCTGCTATCGCTATCTTAGGATACTTTACTTGGATGCCAAAACAAGATGCATTGGGCAATGAAGCCCTTGCTGAGGTACAAAATCAAGAAATCATTAATTATCTAATTCAACAGAATATTAACCAAACCGACCTTGCTGAACAATTTGAAAATGTTCAAACAAATAATAAAGTAGAGGTAGAGGAAACAAATAATGATTCTGAATTATTAGATAATTTAAAAATAAATAGACAAGATATTTTACAAAGTATCGATTTAGACAATTTAGAAGAGAATATTTAATCAAATATCACGCATGAAAAAATCAGCCATTATTATCAGTTTAATTTGCTTTGTCTTCTCATTAAATGTAAAAGCGCAAGCACAAGACGAGCCATTAAAAGGCAAAGAAAAAATAAAAGCCGCTAAAGTTGGTTTAATTACAAACCGCTTAAATTTAACGGAAGACCAAGCCAAAGGCTTTTGGGTTGTTTATAACGAATTCGATACTAAGCGCTGGGAAATCAGAAAAAGTATCAGACAGATTACTGCCGAAAGTAGAAATACGACAAGTTCTGAGGATAAAATCTTATCTGATTTAAAAGAAATTTTAAACCTGAAACAAAAAGATGTTGACTTAGAAAAAGAATATATGTCAAAATTTCTGAAAGTTATTAATGTTCGACAGGTATCTGAATTATATAAAACAGAGCAACTTTTCAATGCTATGCTGTTCAATAGGTTAAACAAAGGCGAAGGAAAAATGCATAAGGAAAAACAACCTTAAACCAACAACTCAAATCCCTGCAATTGTCAATGATTCAATTGTAGGGATTTTTTTATCATTTCACTTACTGGATTTCAGTACCAAGCCTTTTGTAGGCTACTAGTTGTTCCTCTGTGATTATCTCATCAGTAATCATTACATCAATATCAGCATAAGGACATACTACAAAACTATCTGCAGTATTTAGTTTTTCGGCTGTAATCAAGGCTATTACTTTGGCCGATACCTCCACCATTTTCTTTTTTACTACGCACTCGCCCCAGTCGGGAATAGTTACTCCTATTTCTGGATGAATTCCACAAACACCAATCAATAAAACATCTGCTCTGATTTTACTTAGTAGCTCTATTACCTCAGTACCATACGTATTTTGGGCATCTTTAAATACCTTGCCCCCAAGCATAAATAATTCAATATTGGGGTGTTCACAAAGAATTTGAGCGATGGCAATACTGGTTGTAAAAACGGTGGCTTTTAACGATGGAGACATTAATTTGGCTACCTCCATATTGGTAGAACCATTATCAAGGATAATTACTTGACCATTTGCAAAAAAACTTTGAGCCTTTTTGGCTAAAATCAGCTTTTCTTCGTGGTCTATATGAATCCTCTCTTTTAGCTTATATGGGCTTGTGGCTTTGGGGATAGCTCCGCCATGTACTTTTTTCAGCAACCCGTCTTCTGCTAATTCATTTAAATCACGACGGATAGTATCATCAGAAACATTAAGTATTTCTGCCAATTGAACCGAAGAAACCCTTTGGTTAGTTTCTAACATCTTCAAGATGACCTGTAATCTTTCTTCCCTGAGCATATTTGCGGTTTAATTCGTTTTTATTCGGAATATTACACAAATTTAATAAATTTTATTTTGATATATGCGGTTTATTGCGGTAAATTTGTCTAAATATTTTAAAAACCGCATGATGAGCATTGAACATATCGCTATTTGGACGATCGACTTAGAAAAAATGAAGTCATTCTATTGTCGTTTTTTCGGAGCAACAGCCAATCAAAAATATGTCAATATCAAAACAGGATTTGAATCTTATTTATTAAGTTTTACAAAAGGAGCACGTTTAGAAATTATGCACTCGCCAACAGTAGTAGATATTCCAAAAGATATTTTACTTCAAACAAAAGGATTAGTACACTTTGCAATAGCCGTTGGCAGTATAGAAAAAGTAAATGAACTAACTGAAACGTTAGCAAACGAAGGCTTTACGATTATTGGTAAGCCAAGAACAACTGGCGATGGGTACTACGAAAGTGTAGTGCTAGACCCTGAAAATAACCGAATTGAAATTACAGTATAAACTAAAACCGTATATTATTATTTATGAGAATCTTAATCGACATGGATGATGTCTTGGCAGACACAAGTTTAAAATTATTAAACGAAACGAATAAAAAATTAGGTACAAATTTTACTCGTGAGCAAATCTTAACACAGCCAGAAGTTTATAAGGCTTATTATGAAAAATATAGTACAGTAAGAGGAATGCTTTGGGAAAAAGGTTTTTTTGCAGATATTCCATTGATTCCGGGTGCGCAAGAGGTTGTTCAAAAACTTCATGCGAAACACGAAATATTTATTGTATCAGCAGCTACTGAGTTTCCTTTATCAATGGAAGAGAAATTAGAATGGTTGGATAAGTATTTTCCATACATTGGCTGGTCGCATACTGTTTTTTGTGGTCATAAATGGATGATTAAAGCTGATTATATCATTGATGATCATGAAAAAAATCTTATTAATTTTGAAGGCAAAGGCTTATTATTTGATGCTGCCCATAATCAACACGTAAAAGAATTTACAAGAGTACATTCTTGGAAAGAAATTGAGAGTATCTTGTTGTAAAATACCCCTTTATGCTTTTCAGCAAGTTCATAATAATCGCATTAACGCTTTGGAAACTACTATTATTCAAGATAACATTGGGAGGAATGCACGCATTGCTACCAATGCTTTATTCTTTCTATGTGGAATTAGTTTTGCCTCATGGGCATCACGCATTCCAGATATGAAAGAACTATTACATTTAAGTGATGCTGCTTTGGGAACAGTATTATTTGCCATGCCTATTGGCAGCCTAACGGCTTTACCAATCGCTGGGGTGATTATCCATAAATTCGGCAGTAAGAAAATTACTTTATTTGCTGTGTTTTTCTATTTTATTTCTCTTCCATTGCTTGGGCTTTCCGCTAGTCCAATAAATCTTGGTATCTCTTTATTTATTTTTGGTTTTGGTAGCGACTTACTGAATATTGCCATGAACGTACAAGCCGTTGGCGTAGAAAAACTACAAAAACGCTCTATTATGTCCTCTTTTCATGCCGTATTTAGCATAGGTTTTATGCTTGGAGCGGCTTTAGGAGGCATTATTGCGAAACAGGGTATTTCTACTTTTCAACATTTGGCAACAATTGGTAGTATCGACTTGCTGATAGGACTTATTTCATTTTCGTATTTATTACAACACGACCATAAGTCAGATGAAAATCAACCCCTTTTCGCTATTCCTGATAAGTCTTTAATCATTCTAGGTATTATTTGCTTCTGTGGAATGTTGTGCGAAGGGGCTATGGCCGACTGGAGTGTGCTTTATTACAAGCAAATTATGGATAATCCCAATGGTTTTGCCACGGCTGGGTTTACGGCATTCTCAGTGTTGATGGTAGTAGGAAGAATATTTGGTGATAAAATTTTACAAGCTCTTGGACTTAGAAAAACCCTTCTAATCAATTGTTTATTAGTATTTGTCGGAATGTCAATTGCTATTTTTATTCCTTCACCTTTTACGGTTATTATTGGCTTTGGTATTACGGGCTCAGGACTTTCTACCATTGTGCCTCTTATTTATAGCGAAGCTGGTCATTCAAAAACTATGGCTGCTGGAGTAGCATTGGCTGCCATTTCTACATTAGGTATCGCAGGTTTTTTAATTGGTCCCGTGATGATAGGTTATCTTTCTGAATTCTTCTCTTTGAAAATAGCCCTCGCTTCATTAATTATTTTAGGCTTATTAGGAAGCTTTTTAACCACAAAAATACCTGAATAGCACATGGAAGGTTTAAAAAGAGTAGCTGTAATTTGTGTGCTGAGAAATGGCGCTAACTTTTTATTGCTAAAACGTTTCAATGAACCAAATAAAGATACTTACGTACCCGTAGGTGGAAAAGTAGATGCATTTGAAAACCCTTATGATGCAGCCATTCGTGAGGTTTGGGAAGAAGCTGGTATAAAAGTACCCGCCATGAGATTTTGTGGTACATTGGTGGAAACATCGCCAGTGAAGTATAATTGGATGAGCTTTATTTATGAAGCCGAAGTGGACTTCTTTGAGCCTGCCCTTTGTAATGAAGGCATTTTAGAATGGCATAACTTTCAGAACATTGATAGTTTTCCAACGCCTAAAACTGACTTTTTCATTTACGATTATATCCTAAAGAAGAAGCATTTTGCCTTTAATGCACTATACGACAGTGAAATAAAATTGCTTTTTATGAATGAAGAAATTGAAAACAAAGTGGTTTTTGAATAATGGGCACAAAAATTAAAATATGCTGTATAAGTAGCCAACAAGAAGCACAAATGGCCATCAATACTGGTGCGGATGTGCTTGGTTTAGTAGCAAAAATGCCCAGTGGACCTGGTACTCTTACTGATGATTTAATTCAAAAAATTGCTACTATTATTCCTCCACACATTGATTGCTTCTTATTAACGCCTAAAACTGACCCTTACGAAATAATCGCACATCAACGTGCTACTGGTACTAATTGTATTCAATTAGTAGATGCAGTGGCTGTAGAGGCTTATCCGATTTTAAGAGCTAATCTACCCAATAATATCAAGCTAATACAAGTAATACACGTAACAGGTGAAGAATCCATTATTGAAGCTAGCATGTACGAATCATTGGCTGATATAATTTTATTGGATTCAGGCAATCCAAATTTAGCGATTAAAGAATTGGGAGGAACTGGCAGAAAACACGATTGGGATATTAGTAAACGCATAGTTGAAATGGTTTCTATCCCAGTATTTTTAGCAGGAGGATTGAATCCAGAAAATATCTGTGAAGCGATAGACTTTGTTAAACCTTATGGAGTTGACATTTGCAGTGGCGTAAGAACCAATGGAGAGCTAGACCCTCAGAAATTAGAAAGATTGATACAAGCCGTGAATAATTTTTAAATAATCCACGGCTTATAGTATGCTATAATCTTGGTGTTGCTGGCTTGAATGGCTTTTCAAAAGCATTTGCACCACGTGTTTTTAGTTTTCTTCTATATACTTTATCGACACAGCTTACATATATCGTATCGAAGTTTGGCCCACCAAAACAAATATTAGAAGGTTGCCCAGTAGGTACTGGAATGATTGCATTTACTCTACCAGTTTGGTCAAGCACTTGAATCCCTGCACGAGTCGTCACATAAACTCTTCCTTGATTGTCGGCTTTCAAACCATCTGCCCAAGCATTATTATCTGAATCTTTTACATGTAGCCAACCATACTTTTGTTTGTAAGCCAATTTTCCATCTGCTTGAATCTGATATACCCATAGCCAATGCGAAGTAGATTCTGTTACATACAATTGTGTTTGGTCTGGCGAAAGACAAAGCCCATTGGCATATTTCAAACCTTCATCCAATTCTACTTTTTCGCCGTTTGGTCGCAGCAAGAATAATTTGCTTGGTTTTTCAATCCCATTTGGAGATGTAAAATAGATATTACCATTCTTCGCGACAATAATATCATTCGCAGATTGGTCGTCCACTAATACAGATTCTTTTCCTTGGGTATCATACACTAAAATTTGTTTAGTTCCCCCTGCTACTACATAGCGTTTCCCATCGGCATCAAATGTTGTTCCACTCCCTCTTTTAGCATCTAGGTTCAAGGTTTGTAATTTTCCATCTAAGCCAATTTTATAGGTTTTTGAATTGGGAATATCTTGATAAAATACTTCTCCTGCTGGATTGGATGCCGTGCCTTCTGTAAAAGTATAGCCCTCTCCTACTAATTCCCACTTTTCATTTTCTATTAAAATATCGCTCAAAACTTGGTTTTTTGATTGACCTTTGGAAACAGGCTTAGGGTAATCTTTCCAAAGCCAACGCATCGCCTCGGGGAAAATGGCTGTTCCTTGTTTGCCATTATGCCCTCCTTCACCCCACACATGGTTTACTTCATAGCCTGAAAATGTCAATGCTCTTTCAATCGTTTCGTTGGCTTTCCACCAATCTCCACCATAAATATTAAGGTCATTAGCTCCATCTTGCAAGAAAACCCTGATTGGTTTAGGTTCATGTTTACGAATTAAGGTAGAATACGAATCTCCTCCTCGTAAACCTACATAAGTTCCGATGGCACTAAATACCCTTGAAAAAGCATCTGGACGTTCCCAAGCGGCCGTAAAAGCACATACTGCCCCACTGCTTGAGCCTCCGATGGCTCTGTCATTTCCATTTTTTGAAAGTCTAATCGCACGACCATCACTCGTCTTTTGTTTTTCTACAGCAGGTAAAAGCTCTTCTAATAAAAATCTTGCATAATTATCTCCCAAGCCATCATATTCATAACTTCTATTAAAACGATCATTTGCCATTTCTGGATTGTCCGCTTTTACTCGTCCATGCATCACAAATATGCCGATAGTGATAGGCATTGCTTTTTGATGAATTAAGTTATCAAAAACGGTAGGGGCTTTCCACTGGACTCCGTCTTGATTTACATACACACAAGCAGGTTGTTCGGGGCGATACTGAGCAGGAACATATACCCAATATTCTCTGAAAGTACCGGGAAAAATTTTAGAATCCTCGAAAGTAAATTTCAATACTTCTCCTTTCGGAACACCTGTTTGCTCAATTGAAGCGGGGTCGTCCTGATAGTTTTCAGCAGGGGTTTGGGCAAATGTTTTTAGTTGGCAAAGGATTAGTCCAGCCAATAGTATTTTTTTCATAGTCAAGTTTTAGAATAAGTTGTGTTTAGTAAATAGTGATTGGTGAACAGTCCGCCATCGGCAGTATGACAAATCACTAGTTATCAGCTATTTGCGATAAATAAAAACATTGTTTACATTATATTGATTACTTAAGACACAAAAAAAGCTTTCGGAATTATTTTTCCGAAAGCTAAGGTAATACAAGTATTTTATAATCCTGATTTAACCTAATAAATTGAGCTATTAGAAATTAATTCATTCGTATGAAATTCGTATTTAAAAATAGGGTCTACTTCAGAGCAAGCCTCAATCTCTAACGCTTCTTTAATCAAACCTGTTTTCATATCAAAAACCCATCCATGCAAATGAGGTAATTTGAAATTTTTCCAAGAACGTTGTATAATAGTTGTTTTGGATAAGTTTTTCACTTGTTCTTCAACATTTAGTTCTACCAAACGTCTGAATTTAGCATCTTCATCTTCAATGGCTTTAAGCTCATTGTCATGTTTATAATAAACTTCTTTGATGTTTCTCAACCATTTATTGATTAAACCTAAGTCAGTTGGTCCCATAGCGGCTTTTACACCACCACAGCCATAATGTCCGCAGACAATAACATGTTTTACATGTAATACTTCAACAGCATACTGCAATACTGAAAGTAAATTAATATCAGTATGCACCACCAAATTCGCCACATTTCTATGTACAAATATTTCACCTGGTTCTGCATGAGTAATCTCTTCAGCAGGTACTCTGCTATCTGCACATCCTATCCACAAAAACTTTGGTTGTTGGTCTTTAGAAAGTACGTTAAAATACTCCTCATCTAATTCTAAACGCTCTTTTGCCCACGCTTTATTGGCCAAAAGCAGTTGTTTGTAATCTTTCATTTTTGTAAAATTTAATGTGATTCCACTTCTGCATGATATTGATTAATATCACCTTGTATTTTTCGATTTACTTTTTTAAATACCATTTCTATACCCTTTTTCTTTGAGCTATTTTTAAAAGTGTAAAGCAACGTAAAAATGTCATGGTCAATAAAGTTAGCTCTTGAACCATCTACCAATACTTCATCTCCTTCTTTCAAACTCATTAATATTTGTTTGATTCTATGTTTATTCAAGAACGAAACATCTTTATTGAATTTGATTAATACATTATTGCCATCCCGAATGACCGAAATAACTGATTGGAAGTTGGTAAATACGACAAACAATAGTCCTACGAATGTTCCGATAAAGATACCGAACAGTAAGTCTTTGAAAATAATGACAATGATGGTAATAGCAAAAGGTATGTATTGGTCATAACCTTCTTTATACACTCTTTTAAAGACAAGAGGATTAGCCAATTTATACCCTACCATTAATAAGATGGCGGCTAAAGCTGACAATGGAATCCTGTTCATGAGGGCTGGGATTAATACAACAGAAGCCAATAATAATATCCCATGAACTATTGATGACATCCTAGTTTTAGCCCCTGCATATACATTGGCAGAAGTTCTAACGACTACTGAAGTAACAGGGAGGCCACCTAAAAATCCAGCGATAGTATTGCCTACACCTTGAGCTATCAATTCTTTATCCGAAGACGAGATACGTTTTTGTGGGTCTATACTATCTCCAGCTTCCAAACTTAATAACGATTCTAAACTAGCTACAATTGCCAAGGTAAGCGCTACGGTATATATATGCGGATTTTTTAAAAATGAAAAATCTGGTAATAACAATACATTTGTGAAATCTTGAAAATTTTTGAATACAGGCATTGAAACCATGTGAGCAGGCGAATTTCCTAAAAAGTATTCTGGTTTAAAAACCGCATACATCTCATTAATCGTTACTCCTAAAGCTACAGCAGCCAAGGCTGATGGAAATACTTTGAAAAAAGTGATGTTTTTCTTGGAAGCATAGTCCCAGAGAATCAATAATGCCAAACAAGCAAATGAAATAATGACGGCTCCATCATTGAAATCGATAAAAGAACGAATCAATTCTGTGATGGTATTTTGGTGGTCAGCAACTTGTTCAAACTCAAATTCCCCTTCATAATCTTGGTCGTCTCCCAAAGCATGTGGAATTTGTTTTAATATAATTACAATTCCTATCGCAACGAGCATCCCTTTAATAACACTCTCTGGAAAATAGGCACTAAACTTCCCAGCCTTTAAATATCCTAACCCTATTTGAATAATTCCTGCTAAAATAACGGCAACAAGAAACCCTTGATAAGAACCTAAATCCTTAATGGCTGTGGCCACAATTACGGTTAAGCCAGCAGCCGGCCCACTTACTGAAATTTCTGAACCTGATAAAACTGATACCACTATTCCCGCTACAATACCCGAGAGTAAACCTGAAAAAAGTGGTGCCCCCGAGGCTAGGGCAATTCCTAGGCAAAGAGGCAGTGCTACTAGAAAGACAGAAATCCCGGATTTCCAGTCAGTTGATAGCAACGATGATTGATAATATTTAAATTTTGACATAATTTCAACATAGTAGTTTTAAAAATCTGATTTTCTTGGAGATTGCTCCCAATAGGGTACAGTTTAAATTAATTCTAATCAATTGAATATATTCAATTTTATACCATTAAAAAATAGATTTTATACTTGCGGAGGCTGAATTATCACATCAAAGTGACCACGGAGGGTACGAGAGGAATATGAAGAGAAAAGTGCTAATGTATAATAGTATGCGTCATCATTTAAAGTAAGGTTATTCAAAAATAATGAGAGAGATTCTACTACACAAATGACGTTATAATCATTAATGTCATCTGATTCAGGCACATCATCTGAAGAATCAGTATCAGTTTTCTTTTCAGTTTCAGCTTTATTCAGTAGATTAACTACTTTTTCTTTCGGTAGAAAAAACTTTAAATAATAAATACCTCCTACATTCAATGCCACAAAATGCAAGGCCAAAGCCAAGCAAAAAGTCTGAAAGACAATATGTAGTTTAGTCTTGGTATTCATACGAGTTTAATTTCTAAAACCAAAATTAAAACATTTTCGTTCTACCATTGATACAAATAGAATAAAAGATTGAATTAATTAGAACAAAATTGGGCTATCGAAGCCGATAACCCAATCCAATATTAAACCACATACAAACTAAAATATTGTAACACTCTAATTAAAAAATACTTGATATTGCATAATAATACCGCCTTTTCTGTCAGTTGAATGATATTCACCTGCTGAATTACTTGTATATACTGGGCGACTTTGGTAAGCCAATGTCAGCTTAGAAGTATGTCCTGTAAACAACCAGTTGATACCCGCATCATAAAATACCATTGGGTCAGCTAATTTTTCATAGTCAGAATACTGTACACTAACATAAGGCATCAATGTGCCTGCTTTGCCTAACATATTATTTGCCATTTTATATCCTACTTGTCCATAAACGGTTTGCCCTGTTCCATACAAAGGGGCATTATTACCTGCACCATTCAACACACTTGCATTGGCATTGCCAGTAGCAGGATTCAACGGGCCACTTTCGCGGATATAGTTTTTACCGAAGTTATAGTCTGAAAGTGCTAAGTAAGCACTCAACGCTGTTCCTTTTTCCTTGTTAATAGGCGCATCATAAAAAGCATCGACTGCTAATAATGTCATCGCTGTTTTCAAGGTATCTCTTCCATTATCTGCCAAATGCCACATTGCATCAGGTTGATAGATAAAACCAGCACCAATATTGAAGATTTTTTTAGAGCCATAATATGTTCCTACTGTATAAGGATTCATGTTAGATTCTTTATCCCAAAATTGGTACTGAAAATATCCTTGGGTCTGAAATTTTGGTGGTATTGTGGCAAAGTTTGAATTTTTAGTTAATGCTGTCGCTGCATTAAACCCAGATGATTTTTGAATCGCCATTGGGTCTGATAAAGCTACTCTATAGTCAAATGAACCTAGTTTTCCTTTGGCATAAATGCTTAATTTTCGAAGGAACTGGTCGGTTACATCATTCGTTGCTTGTTGATAAAGCGGAGCATCTACTCCTAATTGTCCTCCTACTGAAGGTGCGGCAAAACGTGCTAAGCCACTCCATCCTGTTAAACCTCCACCTAATGATAGCTTATTTTTCACTACAGCATATTCCCCAATGGCATCATGGATAAAGAAACCTTGTTTGCGGTCTGATAATGCATTAAAGTTGTTCTCACCTATTTGTAAATAGATATAAGTACGGTCGGTGATTTGTCCAAACAATTGTAATCTTAATCTACGAATACCAATATCAGTTGTCGAAGGTTTATCAAAACCATTTGTTGTTGAACCAGGGTTATTTTCGTTATGACGAAGCCAAACTTGATTCAATAATGTCATTTTTAAAAACTGAGACCCATCCTGATTCAAATATAATTTTCCGTCTTTATAAGTCTGGGAAAAGCTTGTATAGGACAACACTAGTCCAGCCACTATAAAAAGTATTTTATTCATGGTATTAGAATAATAAGAGATTGTTTTGAGATACTGAGCGACAAAATGTCGCTCAGTATTAATTATAACAAAATATGTGAATATTAAGCTTTACGAGCGGCCAACTTATGACCAGAAACAGGCTTGTGATTATCAAGACCTATTATTTTCACTGTACCTCCTCCTTCTACATAATCATGCTCAAAGTGATGCAAGTTTTCCATCACCGAGTGATCTACTAATCTAGTATTTTTTAAGTCAATCGTTACATTAAAACCAGCAGGAATAGCATCCAATTTGCTTTTAATGCCTAAGTAATTTGTAAAAACAGCAGATTTATCGATTTCTACTAAATAATCATCTCCTTCGAAAGATACCAGCGTTGGTGCTTTGAATAATGAACCTATTGGTAAGCCGTTCACTAAGTGAATAATGATTTTTAAAGCAATACCTGCCGCAATACCAACTAATAAATCTTCATATAATGTAAAGAAAATAGTAATCAAGAAGATTGACAATTGCTCTTTACCAATGGAGAACGTATGGATAAATTCTTTTGGATGCGTCAATTTAATACCTACCGTAATCAACATAGCTGCTAAGGCAGTGTTAGGAATAAGCTCGATTAAATGGGATGCTAACAAAACAAAAGCTAAGATAAAAAAACCATGAAAGAAGTTTGCCCAACGAGTTTTAGCACCATTATTAACGTTTGAAGAACTACGCGCTACTTCAGAAATCATCGGTAAGCCTCCTAAAATTGCGGCGATTGTATTACCAATACCCACAGCGATTAAATCTTTGTTGGCATCAGACTTACGACGATATGGGTCTAACATATCAATGGCTTTTACAGTAAGAAGTGATTCTAAAGTACCAACCAAAGCAAACATGACTACATATTTAATAAATAATCCTATCTGAGAAATACCTGAAAAATCAACATTGATTTTAATATTTTCCATCAAGTTGCCTATGTGTACCAACGCATAAGCTGGTTCAGTAGTTTGGAAATCCATTGCTAATTCAGCAGGAATTGCAATAATAAGCACAACCAATGGAGCAGGTATTTTCTTGATAATAGGGTTCTTGATAAATGGCCAGCCTAACATAATTATTAAACAAACAACACCAATCAAAGTAGCTTTAGGGTCAAGATTCGCAATAAATGTTGGAATAGAGGCAATCAAAGCCAATGGGCCTTTTCCTTTTGTCAAAGCTGGCGCTACATCTAATAATACTGGGATTTGCTTCGCAATGATAATTAAACCAATGGCAGCAAGCATACCATGAATAGCTGAAAGTGGAAAGAAGTCGGCAAGTTTACCTAACTTAAATACACCAAAAAGCATTTGGACAATACCAGCTACTACCATCGCTCCCAATGCTAAATGCCAACCTGTTTCTCCTCCACCAAATTCGTTTACAGCACCTGCTACTATTACGATTAAGCCAGCTGCTGGGCCTTTAATCGTTAATTTAGAGCCCATAAAGAAACTTACCACGATACCCCCAATGATAGCCGTCACCAAACCCATAATAGGAGGAAACTCTGAGGCTTTGGCAATCCCCAAACTCAAGGGAAGCGCTAATAAAAATACAATAAATCCAGAGACCGCATCGGTTGAAAAGTTCTCCTTTAATCCTGCTAAGCCATCAAGAGGAGCAGTTAGTTTCGTTTTTGTTTCCATTTTGAAATAATATTTTATAAACTTTTAGTAATGTGATTCAATACTTAATTGACTATTGAGATTGAGTCTGATTTTTTGTAATTTCTTTTTTATGAAGACTTATACGGTACTTCATGATACGTTTTAATATGTGGGCCGAGGAAAATTCTGGCATAAACTCTTATCACAGAAATACCTCCAATAATGAAACTTGACGAAATAAAAAATGCTAAGAAAATTTGATCTTCATGGATATGACTGAAAATTAAATCTTCGCCAATAAACGTTGACGTGATAGGAAAGCCCGTTAAACCCAAACAGGCCAACAAAAACATCATCGCAAATTTTGGATGTTCGTAAACGTGTCCGTAGAAACGATTTAAATCCAGTGTTTTCTCAATAGACTTCAACTTGCTTAAAGTGAAGTATCCAAAAGCACCCATTATGATAATGCCACTTAAGTAAAATATGGCTTCTTCTAATTTAAAATGCTCGTTAAATGAAATGGCTAGGGCAATCCAAAAATGATTCATGATGATTAATAGCCAGCTCATTCTAGGGCTTTTTCTTTCTGAGAAAGATTTCAAGACCATGATAAAACCAATCAGCGAAAACAATCCAGGTAAGTATTCATGCAATTGTGGAGCAAGTTTTTCTTGGTTGTACAATAGCACTAAACCGACAACGTAAGTAGGGATAAACAATAACATTAATTTGTTGATTGTCAGGAAGTCTAACTTTCTACCTACATTTTTTAATGGCTTCCAAACGATGTAATCCATGAATAAATCCAAATTCCATTCTTTCAAACTCATCACATAAATAGAATATTCTACTTTTTTAGGGAAAGAATCTTCAATAGTATGCTGACGTGGAATGAAATTATAAAACTGCTCACGAATCATATAACTCACTACTGATGGTGAAACAAGCAATTGGTATGTTCTTAAAAAGGCATTTCCTGCAAAGTGAAATAATGCCAAACTTTCAAAACCCGCTGCTACTTCAATGAAAATAAGTCCTATTTGTGCGATGGAAGCATAAGCAATCTGGCTTTTAACTGACGACTGCACTCTGGCAATTAATGACGCTATGATACTGGTTGTCAACCCTAACAGAGCAATCAATATTCTAACAGAGATTTGATGTTCCCAAAAAGGAAATGTTCTTAATAAAAGAAACACCCCTAAATGCACCGAAAGTGAACCATAAAAAATAGCACTTGAAGGCGTTGGACCTTCCATTGCTCTTGGCAACCATGATGAAAAAGGCAATTGAGCAGACTTAACTGCTGCGGCTACCAAAATCATTAATGAAATAAATACGCCCGTGAAACTATGACTTAATATATGTTCGTGTACTAATTCATAATTACTCAATTTCAAGAAAGTAATATTTTCATGCCATAGATGGTGACTTGCCCACATGGCAAGTATCAAACCGATATCACCAATTCTATATACTGAAAACACTTTGATGGCATTTTTAACGGGCAAATACCTATTTCTATAAAAGGCAATTAATAAGAATGATGATATTCCTAATATTTCCCATCCTATAAATAGGGTCTCAAAATTTCCAGACAGAATCGCTACATTATAACCTACATAAAAAAACAGAATCGTATTAAAAAAACGTTTATACCCTTCTTCTCTATGAAGATAATATCGGCTGTATATGGTTACTAGAAAAGTCAAAAATGCCCCTACCAATAAATACACTACCGTAATCTCGTCGAAACAAAAATCAATCAGAAACTCATAATCTTTAGATTTAAACAATACAATCTCTTTAAGATTAAGTGATTCATGACCATGAAATAGCCAAAAAACCGAAAATACAATAAAGCTAATTAAGTGTAACCCCACTGTTAAAAAAGCTACTCGTGAGATAATTCCTTCTTTTTTTGCTGGAATTAATAAACTTAAAATAAAACCTATAACTGGTATAAGAATAAAAATTTGGAGTATCGAAGTCATTTTGTATTCTTATTTTATTAAATAAACTGGAAAATTCTCTTGATGTGATTCTAGTAATGATTCGATATCAGAGACTGAATTAATTTTTTCATTAACAGCCTGATAAGGAACAAAATGTCCGTTTTGAAATCTGAACATCTCTCTGTTTTCAGGATTTACTACGATTAGGTGTACCCATTCATTATTGAACCACTCATAGGTTTCTGGCAATATTTTGATAGTATTCAAAACAACCTCTGGGAAATGTTCGACAATAAATAACATTCTAATTGGGTCGTGTACTTCAATCATTTGGCTTGGCAAACCTGGTCTTAAGTCTCCATCAATACCATTGGCTACTCCAAAAAGCCCCATCACATTGTGTGGTAGTTTTGAACCTGCCCCTAGTTTCTGATTATCGACTCTTGAAAAATAGTATTCCAAATTAATACCTCCACAAACTGGCGCAGCAGCTTTCAAGATATTAAACAGATACTTTCCTTCTAAATCAACCTGATAATTGTATGAATTCATAAAAGCACGTCTATCTAAGAATAATTCTTTTGATAATTCTCTTCGTCCTACAATACAAACAGCGTTAGTAGCATGATTTAGCTCTGGTCGTGGCTCAAAAAGAGAAACCGATCTTGTGCGTATTTTATCATGAATTTCTTCAGCCGTTAGTTTCGTATTGATTGATTCAAATCTCCTAGAACGCTCTTTAGCATTGAAATCAAGGGCTTCTATAAAAAACTTTTCATTTTTTGAATGCCCCTCTTTATTTTTTTCTGAAAGCTCTTTTTCATCGAAAAATGAAATCTCATCACGGGTTGTATCATGCAAAGCTCCTACAAACTGTGTTGTATCAGGAATATCTATTCCTTTAGTAGCCAATATTGCTCTTACTTCTTTATGGTTCAGCATAGAGCTAGCGACTCTGGCATTTACAGAACCAGGTCTGCCACAACAAGCGCCACAATCATAACCAGCATAATGAGTATTGTTTACACTACTTGCTCCATGCCCTACGATATATACGACAGGTGCAAAGTCATTTACTAATCCAATACTCTTTAACAAACCTTCCATACGTTGGGCCATCTCAGCCACAGTAAAACCAACTTGAAGCTCATCTTTACGTGGATGTGAGTGGTCGTGCTTATGTTCAATCGTTAGGCTCGATTCCTTATCCATGTGTTTGAATGAAGAAACAGCAGCGGCACTGGTGGTAGGTCTGAATATATTCAGAAACAAACGCATAGCTGACCAGAAGCCAAGTGTTTGGGAAATGAACCAGCCACTAAATAACGAATGCGTATGTTTTGTAAAATGTGCATCCTTTACCTGCTTGCTTTTAGAACCCACTTCTTTAATCAAGTATTTGGGCGTAACAGGTGCAGGACATTGTTTGGTATAAGAATTAGCGTGTTCGGGTTGATAGTAAAATTCAACGCCAAAAAAGCCTGGTGTACCAAATGTCTCACAATTAGTATCAAGTTTTTCAAGATAACGGCGAATAGAACATTCGCGGTCGTCAATACAAAATATTGCTTGAAAACTTTTTTGCTCAATGATTCTTTTCTCTCCTTTTTGGAGTTGGATACCTGCTAATACTTGATCGTAGTAAGTCCACTCAAAAGCATCTTGCCAAATTGAAAGTACTTGATTCAATTCACTTTCAGGTACTTCAGCTAAGATGTCTTTTATTTTTTCTTTAGTAGTGCTTCCTAGAGGAGCCCAGTTTTGTCCAAATTTAAAATCAAGCGCATCTATCTCTAATAATAATTCAAAAACGATTAAATCGTGTGTTGATATTTTCTTATGGTCAAGTAGTGTCTCAGGGATATCCTCAACTACAGAAACCATTCCAGACCAACCTTGGTGTGCAAATTGCTGATCAAAAAGATATTGTTTATACAACGATGAGTCTCCAACAATAATCTTCAGTAAGTCTTCAATCTTGCAATTACCATTGAGTAAAATATTTTTTGCTCGCTCAGTTTTAAAAAAGCTAGTAAAGCTATTTCGCTCCATTTCCCTGATTGAAGCTAAAAAACCCTTATGAATATTAGGGAAACTCCAGATTGAAATCCCTTGGTCAAGAAAACTACAAAGGATTCTGAACAAAATTGGATGAACCAACAAATCCATGTCAATATGGTGTACTAATTTCCAGTTAGCTCTTAAAGCACCAATGCGAGGTGTTACCGCTGTTTCATATGTTTTTTGAAGAACTTTCTCCTTCCAATCAAGAAGAAACTCTTCACCCATTCTTTCGATAATAACTTTTTCAAGAATTGGCAAACTAATCCTATTTGATTGATACAATGCTCTGAATTCGTCTAAACCCAAGAACACATTATATCCAAATATTTTGGATGCCTTTCTCAAGGCTTTATAAAATTTCAGCTGTTGGAACGCATGAAGTGTGTTATGATGAACAAAGTCTTTCAACGGAGCTTGTGCAGGTAAATAGTGCTTTAGCTCATGTAGAACCTCGTGCTCATCAAAGGATGAATCGTGTGCTTTCATACAAATACTTTAAGATTATATTAAAACTTGTAATAACTCGTATAAGCATATTTCTTTATTGGCCAGAAAGTAACACTCTAAGCACAAAATATAAGCAACTCAAATTCCAACATCTTTGATTAGTGGTTATAGCAATCAAGATTATAAATCAAGTCTAAATACAAGTATGCTCCAACATCATCGGAATAATCGAATAAGTTGAACAAACTTTAAAGAAAATGGTAATGAAAAAAGCCAGATGAATTTACAAAGCGATGATGTAAACGAACGGAAAGGCATCAGCATGATGCTTCTGGCAAAAAGAGATCAAATTCGGAAATTGAGATAAAGCGCAAAAAGCGGAAAGCAAGAATGGATTTTAGATTTAAAAATCCAAGAAGTAAGGTATGTTTGCTTTAATACAAATAGTTTAAACGTAAAAAACTCGCTAAAAGTGAAGGCAATTTTTGATAAATCGAATTCTTTAGTGTGTTCAGAACTTTCTTCACTTTCATTAATTTCAGTATCACATAATTGTGTTCTAGAGTCATCATGAGCTGATTTTAAAATATACCTTTTCATGAAGTGATTGTGCATAGTACCTTCGGGATTCATTGGCGAAGCAATGAATTTGAAGCTAACTAGCAACAATAACAAAAGGATTTTTAAAAACTTCATATCAAAACTCTTTTAATATGTGGACTGGTATTTCTGATATTGATGCCAATTTATAATATTCATATTAATTAACATCAAAAAAAGTGATTTTATTTTAATATTAATATATAATTCATCATAAAATTAAATTTTATATTAAAAAAACAATATTGATTATAAATACAAAAAAAAACTACTTGAAGTCAAGTAGTTTAGAAGTTAAATATTCAGAGATAGGAGGCATCTTCAAGCAAGTTTTGTTTTGAAGACAATTGCCTGCGGAGACAAAGTTATGTCTCCGACAGACACTGTACACCATTAACCATTTTTATAAACAAAACTTGTAATCCAATCATCACTAAACTTGGTGATGAAACATTTATATCAGGAAGCTAGTTTTAATTATTAAATCTATATTAAAACAATGCTATACTATGCTAGTCAATTC
>NZ_JBWKYN010000113.1:0-18501 GCF_059423785.1 Arcicella sp. GW458-12-2-14-TSB2
ATTTTATATTCAGTAAGGCAACCTATTTTAGGCAAAGACAACTCCTTACACAAAACTCACAATTTTATCCTTTCACTCTTTCGGCTTATTCAACAAGCCTAAATCTGGCTGAGAGTATTTTAAAATTTTGATATACATATCCGTTTTGGTCTGAAAAACTCCTTCAATATTCGGAATCCTTTGATTAATTACTTCTAGTAAGTGATTATTATCTCTACACATTACATCTACTTGAATATCAAAATCTCCTGAAGTAACAGCCAAAAAACTTACCTCTCTAAATTCTTGTAATTGAGCAGCAACAGATTCAATCAGGTTGGCAGGGCGTACAGAAATTTTAATATGCACATACGCGTGAAAACCTACTCTAGCAGTATTTACACGTCCAACTATTTGAATGGTTTTGTCTTCAATTAGTTTACTTGCCCTGCTTCGTATCGTACTGGCTGATGTTTTAAGATTTTCAGCCATTTCTGTAAATGAGCGACGCCCATCTTCTTGCAATTGTCCTAGTATGGCAAAATCTAGCTCATCTAAGTCAAATGAAACATCGTTGTTATTGGTTGGTTGTGTAAGGCTCATGTAGTAGAAAAAGGCTAAGTTGAGGTATTAATTTCGTAAATTTAACTGAAAGATAAAAAATAAATAAAATATAGTTATTGCAAATTCAGCAAAAAATAATCATTTTTTGATTAAAAAGTGAAGAAAATACCGTATTTAAAATAAAAATAACAAAAAGTACTTAGATAACAACTACCTATTTAGGCACAAAGTTTTAGTGATTGTGAGTTTTATTAAATTTATAAATACTTAACATAAAATTTTACAGCATTGAACCTAAGCCCAGAATTAATAGTTGAGTAGGTATAGTATCAATTTGCATTGAAGATAAATTAAGAGAGGTAAAATTTAATGATGATTTCCACCACAACTACTTATCAGGCAGCTCAAATGGTTTCTGAAACCATTGAAAACCATTTTATATTTCACCATCAAATTGCAGTGAAGCATGATGGTAAAATACTTGCCCCAATTCCTAATAGTTTGGTCATAGAATCAATTATTGATGTTGGTTTTTGGGCGAGTCTCCGTCGTGAGGAGGGGCGTTCTCCTAAAATATCACTTGCATTTTTACCACCTTTATTAACTGACCACCCTTTAATTTTTGAACATAGATTAAAGTTTAATCCCGATGTACTAACCAAATTAGCCCCCTCTGTAGAACATGCGGGTATTCACTTGGGCGTTTGGATAGAAGACGATGAATTATATATTTGGGGAACTACTACCAATATTCCAGGATTATGTTTTGTCCTTGAAGTTGTTGAACCGGGCTTGTTAGTCATCAAACATCGTCGGACAGATGGCTTTGGTAAGTTTATAAATGTTGCTGTGTTGAAAGGTGACCAAATAAAAGTAATCGACGAAAGTAGTGGTACTTTGCCCGACTGTCCAGCCGTGCTAGGCTCTATGATTGGTATCGCTTCGCCTTCCTCTTGGAATGATTCTTTGAATGTACTTGTCCAACTAGCAGTAGCCATGCGAGCACACCAAAGAGGAGGGGCTCTTTTGATTGTGCCTTCTAAACACGATAATTGGCGCTCTTCTATTATTTACCCTATTACTTATGCCCTCAGACCTGTTTTCTCAGGCCTTTCTTTCTTGAATGAAAAAGGATTGGATATTCACAATCCAGCCTTGCAAAATAAGCTAAATCAAGTAGTAAATGGAATAGCAGGATTAACAGCCGTTGATGGTGCTACTATCATTAATGACCAATTTGAAGTATTGGCTTTTGGGGCAAAAATTGGACGTTCGCCCTCTGGCAAAGCATTAGAAGCTATTTTAGTAACCGAGCCTATCGTTGGTAATGAACCTCAGGTAGTACACCCAGTTCAGAATGGGGGAACAAGACATCTTTCTGCGGCACAATTTGTGTATGATCAACGTGATGCGATTGCCCTAGTTGCCTCGCAAGATGGAAGATTTACTATTTTCTCGTGGTCTCCTTGTGATAGAATGGTACATGCCCATCGAGTAGATACGTTATTAATCTAGGCACTAGCAGGTAAGCGTGAGTCCGTCGTAGGCAAGTTTTATATAAGAAGGCAATTCTTCTTCTACTTCCCTGTGCAGTCCCATCTGGTGGCTGATATGGGTAATATAAGCTTCATCAGGCTTGATTTTCTCGAGTACCTCTATGGCTTCTGAAAGGGTAAAATGTGATAAATGCTTTTCTTTACGCAAAGCACCAATTACGACAATTTTAGAGCCTCTTACTTTTTCAATAGCTTCTTCCGAAATATAGTTTACGTCGGTGATATAAGTGAAGTCGCCTATTCTAAAGCCATATACCGGCAATTTAAAGTGCAACACTTCAATAGGAGTGAAGGTAACACCTTCAATATCAAAAGGAGTATTATAATGAATTTCGTTCAGGGTAATTTGCGGAGTGCCAGGGTATTTTATAGCAGTAAATGCATAAGCAAACTCTTGCTGAATCTGTTCAAGTACTGACGGACGCGCATAGATAGGCATATCTTTCTGTTGAAAGAAATTGTATGCTCTTACGTCATCTAAACCAGCGGTATGATCTTTGTGTTCGTGCGTGAAAATAATAGCATCTAGCTTGTGAACACGTTCACGAAGCATCTGCTGACGAAAGTCGGGGCCAGTATCAATAACAAAACTTTTGTCGGCTATTTCTAGGTGAATAGAAACCCTAAGACGTTTATCACGAAAGTCGAGAGATTGGCAAACTTCACAATCACAAGCAATTACAGGTACTCCTTGGGATGTTCCAGTGCCTAAAAAGGTAATTCTCATAGAATTATGAATTATCAATTATGAGTTATGAATTAATAATATTCGAGTAAATTATCTATCAACTCTCAGCTTCATAACTCATAACTCATTTTTCATAACTATTCGGTAAGTGCTTTTACTTGAGCAACCAATGCATCAAAGTTCAAAGGTTTAGCAAGCATATCATCAAAACCAGCTTCTTTGAAATCTTCCATAGAATAATTTCTAGCATTACCAGTAATAGCAATAATTGGTATTTTAGCTTTAGCTTCGTCTTTCAAACTACGTACTGCTTTAGCACATTCCATTCCGTCCATTACTGGCATATTGATGTCTAGCAAAATGATGTCAAAATCTTCTTTCTCAAGAGCATCTAACACTTGTTGCCCATTTTTAACAGAATGGATTTCGAAATTTTGAAATTCTAAAATCTTCTTAGCAAGGTTCTGGATAACTGAGCTATCTTCGGCAATCAGGACTTTCTTCATACTTAAGGTTAATGATTGATTAATATGGTAAAGATAAGTAACAGGAAACAATTAACAATTACCAATTAAAAATTAAGCGTCTTTTTTGTGATAAATCTTAGTTATTATATTAAGTATTTACATTTATAAACGCTGTAAAGCTAACGAAAAATATTAAAAATTGGGTATGAAATGACAAGCAAATTCAATAAAATGATATTTATCAATGATACTTTGGTAAGGAATCCTATTAACATGAGTCATCCCGATTTTTTTTGCAAAATATATTTTGCGCTTTACATTTCTAACATTAAGCTATGTACAGGATGTATTTACTCATTTTCTGTAGTATCATGTACACTTTAAACATGCGTTAACGATAAATCATGGTAACCATCAATTTAATTAATTCTAATTTTATCTCGGAAATGTCATAATTTCTTAAATCAATTTTTTACTTAACCGTTTAGATACTTTTATAATAATGTTAAAAAATATCAATTCATCGACTATCGCAATACGCTTTTCAATACTATTTTTAACATTTGTATTGAGTTTTTCCTCCATGGCAATGGCTGCTAAACGAGACTTTTATCAATTAAAAGTGTATCACCTTAAAACTAAAGACCAAGAGGCTCGCCTTGATGTTTTTTTACAGAATGCTTATCTACCAGCACTTCATCGTTTAGGCATTAGTAGTGTTGGGGTTTTTAAACCTATCGTGGCAAAAGATGCCCCTGTTGCTACTGATATGCTGGTGTATGTTTTTATTCCTTTCAAATCTTCAGATGATTTTTTGAAACTTGACAAAAAACTAGCAGCAGACAAACAATATGCCATTGATGGAAAAGATTACATAGACGCACCTTACAATAATCCACCATATAGCCGTATTGAATCTATTTTACTATCAGCATTTACAGATGCCCCAATATTCAACTTGCCAGCATTGAGCTCGCCTAAAGCTGAAAGAGTATATGAATTAAGAAGTTACGAAGGCCCTACTGAAAAACTATACTTGAACAAAGTTGATATGTTTAATAAAGGTGGTGAAGTTGCCCTATTCAAAAGATTAGGCTTTAATGCCGTATTCTATGCCGAAGTGATTTCGGGCGGACAGATGCCTAATTTAATGTACATGACTACTTTTGAAAACAAGGCTTCACGCGATGAGCATTGGAAAGCATTTTCAAATGATGATTACTGGAAAAAATTAGTAGCCATGCCTGAATATCAGCATAATGTATCCAAAAATGATACTCGTTTTCTATTCCCCACTGATTATTCAGATATTTAATCAACAGTCAATTTTTGAATTCATCTTAGGAATACCATTTATCAATACATGAAAAACAATAATTTTCTTTAATCCTTACTTTATTAGTACTTGTGAAGGTATTTCCTAACAATGATACAGACACTAAACCCAAGAAGGACGATAATACTAGTGTTGATATCAAACTTATAAATGGTTTTTCGATAAAAGTGCTTGCCACTGATTTAGGGGCTACCCGTTATATAGCGGTTGCCAAAAATGGGAGTATTATGCCAAACTTTCTAAACGAAAACATGGAAAGGGAATGTATGGTATTATAGACGAAACTAAACTCTTTGGTGATTATCCAGACACTGCGTTGTTATTAACGAAGATTTGAACGCTACAATTTTTAAAATTGAATATCGTCAAAAGAGTAAGTTAGGCTTGAAGGATTAAATGTTTTAAGGCTCAATTTACAAATGCATAAAGCGTAGTAACTATTTGGCAAACAAATAACATGAATTATCCCTCATTGTAAATAGCATTTACAATGAGGGATAATTCATGTTTATAAGACACTCATATTTATTTTACATGAAATGTAACCGCTACTTTTTCCCACATCAAGGTTACGTCTCCACTGTTTTCCGCTTTAATCGTAAAACGTTCAGTCATATCGTTAGCTCTAGCTGGCGCTGTTACTCTCAACACATCATCCGCTTCACTATATTTGAATGCTCCCCATTGTTTCGCTACCTTGTTGAAAATAATTGTCCATTCTTTTTCACCAGGAATCGTAAAAAAACCATATTTGCCAGCTTTCAAAGTCCTACCTTGTACGGTTACATCTTTGCTTACTTCAAAAGTTGTAGCTTCGTTTGCTCCAGTACGCCATACTTTACCAAATGGGGCAAGGTTGCCTTCCCAAACGTTACGACCTTTTACGGCAGGCTGACTATAATTGATTGTGAGAGTAGTTTCTCCGATAGTAGCAGAAGCAGTTGCTGGTGGAGAAGGCATTTTAGACTTGTCGTTACTTGCTTCATGTTGTGCATTGCTGATGAAAGCGGTGATAGAAAATAACGTCAATAAAATTAATTTTTTCATTTTTGTAAATCTGTTTAAGTTTTTTGAAAGGAGTTTTTCATCTAGGACAACGCAAAAGATTTCATAAAGTTTTATTTTAAGGGAGTTATTTTGTCTCAAATTTGTTATATTTTTATTAAATGAATATTTTATTTTATTAAATGAAGAAATTTCTATTTTCAAACAACCCCGCATTAACCTATTTCGATATACAGTTTGAGCAGGAGAATATTCGTAGAGAGCGACAAAGGGCAGGGGTTTTATTACTTTTTTTCTCGATAAGTTTTCTCAGTTATGCGCTGTTTGCTAAAACAGTGTATCAGTTGAATTATTTAAATGGGCACGAAGGCGTCCCTCAGATTATATTTTTGTATTTAGCATTTATGACTTTCTATGAACTGACGGTCTGGCTATCTATGAAGTATCTGCTGAAAGTAATGAATAAAATGCCTTTGGTAGCAAAGTTTGGTAATGCAACACTAGAAATTACGTTACTGACATTGGTAATGTATTTTGCAGGACAAGAATACAACCATCCTATCCTGATAGTACTTTCTCCGTTAGTGTATATCTACTTTATTTTTATCATTCTATCAACATTAAGGCTGAGTTTCGCCGTTTCGTTGTGGACGGGACTATTGGCTGGGTTAGAGTACTTTTTTCTGAGTTACCACCTGATAGAATCTGGAACGATTGTCTCAGAGCATGATATTTATACTAAACAAATGTTTTCGTATCTGCTCAAAACTTTCTCCTTGGTTTTCGGTGGTTTGTCGGCAGGGTATGTCGCTACGCAGATTAGAAAGAGCATTCAGCTATCCATAGAACGGATGGAGACCCAAGAACACATTGTAGAAATGTTTGGGCAACAGGTTTCGCCAGAAGTAGCACAAGTAATGTTGGAACAAAATGGTATTCTGAAAGCCAAGCACCAGAAAGTAAGCATCATGTTTTTGGATATCCGTAATTTTACGGTGTATGCTGACAAACATACTGCGGAGGAAGTAATGGAGTATCAGAATGCTTTTTTTGAGGTAGTTGTCAATACCGTTAACGAATACAATGGTATTGTAAATCAGTTTTTAGGAGATGGCTGTATGGTTACTTTTGGAGCACCTATCAATTTAGAAAACCCTTCTGAAAATGCTGTAAAGGCAGGGCTGGATATTATTGAAAAAATCCAGAAGATGAATGAGCAAGGGACGATACCTAATACAGGGCTAGGTATAGGCATTCATACAGGAGATGCCGTAGTAGGAAATATCGGTACGGATTCTCGTCAGCAATATAACATCACTGGGAACGTAGTAATTCAGGCAGCAAGGATAGAACAATTGAATAAAAAATACCAATCTCAACTGCTGATAAGTCAGGAAGTAATGGATGAAATTTCGGCTATTCCGATTGATACTAAGCAAGTAGGCTCTGTAAAATTAAAAGGAATGGAGAACGAGATGTTTTTGTGGAAATTGGCATAAAATGCTTTTTGACTATTTTTATCACTAGGGAGGGACTTAAGTCCCTCCCTAGTGATAAAAATAGGTTATCAATTTATTGGAATTGTAATGATAAAAGAGTTGTCCTTTTTATTCATTAGAAAAACAACCCTGCCTTCACAGAAAATAAATGGTTCTCTTCTGAAATACCATACATCCCCGTAATCACTACCATATTGAAAGGAGCAATCCAAATACCACCTCCATAACTTTGGTGCCATTTCTCAGAGTTTTCAGTTGGATTCCAAACCCTTCCAACATCATTAAAGGCAAGTACGCCTGCATAAGCTGGGAATAAATATGATTTGAAATTGAGTACTTTTATACGAACTTCTGTATTATTATAAAAAGAAGATTTCCCTGAAAAACGTGTCCGTCTGAAACCTCTAAGATTCGTTAATCCACCCAACGAATTGGCCTGATACAATTCATAATCATCAAGGTTTAGGCCTCCTCCAAAACGAGTAGCCAAGCTAACAACCGCAGGTAATTTAAAGGTATAATAAAATGATAAATCAGTTTTCAGGTTGGCATAATTGTTCTTCGTAACATCATTCGCACCTCGCTGAATGGTGGCATCAAAGTTCCATAAAATACCTCTGGTTGGAAAAATGATATTATCACGGTTATCAAGGATAAACCCTGTTTTTAGCCCAATAAAGTATTTGTCCTGATATATTTCATCACCATGTGGGGCAAATTCATTAATAAAGCGTTTGGGGTTTTCTTTAATATGCCATTCGTTTTTCGCAGCACCATAATACAGCGTTAGTTTATTGAAGCGGGTTTTGAAAAGCGCTGTAATCTCTTCGTTTTCGTATTGAATTCTGTAGTAATCAATCCCTTTCTCTTTTTTATATTCCGATTCGTTGCTCAACCCAAAGAAGTTATCAACCAAGCCGCCTTGTTGTAAATTAGCTTTTAATTCAAAATCAGTTTTACCGATTACATCCATGAATTCGCCTTTATAAAAAATATTATACGAATTAGTGCCAAAAGCGTAATTGCCTGAAATTGTATGTTGTGAAGCGAAAGGGTCTTTCCTGAAACCCTGACGAGTCCATTGTGCCCCTGCTCCGATAAAAATACCATCGTCAACGTTATAGGCAAAAGAACCTAGTGGGGCTACTCTGTCATATTTAAAAGCTTCGCGGTTATAATCGTTAACGTTCTTTTTATTACTTGTTAAGTCCTTACTTTCAGTGCCTAAATTGAGTATAGTATTTTCTTTTTTATCATAAATAATGGTTTTCTTAGCTAAGCCACTCACAGAAGACGAGTCTGTAAAAATATCTTTTCCTTTTCCGCCAATCAAACGCACTTTAATACCCTTACTGGCTTGACCAAATACTTTGAAGTTATCCTCTCCATCTAATCCCCAAATCCTGATTTCTTTCGTGATTTTTGGGTCAAATGTTCTTTCATAAAGTGTTCTACCGATTTCGCCATTTTTCTTTTGGTCAAAGACTGACACTTTTGTTCGCCCATCTTCGAGTCGACTTACAAAAAAATATTCATCCTTGTCACTTCCCAGAATATCTACTTCTTTACTCAAAAATTCATATAATTCTTTTGTATATCCAGGAAGGTCGTCACGGCGTTGTTTTAGTTTTTTAGCAATAATAGCCGAATGCTCTGGGAAATTAGGGAAATGCGTAACAGCAGAATCAATCACAGCATCACTGATTTTTTGTTGAAGTTCTTTGGCCATTGCCATCCAATCGTTCTCGGAAGATTGGGTTAGAAACGAACGGTCAAAATAACGTGCATTGAATGCCAAACCTGCTACATCACGAATTTTATAATCAAACCCTTGAATTTTGGGCAATATCCACTTTCGAGAAATAATACGAGGTAGAACGCCTTCATTTACAAAAAAAGCTTGGTCACGGTCACGTGGAATAGGCCTAAAACTCAAACCTTTGTCATGACCATTTTCATAACCAGCCCAACGCCATTGATCTTCGTGACGGTCCCAGTCGCCAATCAGCATATCTAATAACCTTGCTCTGATTACCTCTTTTTCATTAATTTCGTTGTGATTGTCTTCAGCTAGTTTTTCAACTACTTTTTGGGTACTTTGTATTTTTTTCGAACCCGCAAAACTTCCATCTGGACGTTCTTCGAAAAGGGCTAATTGGTTCGTGAAAAGGCGTTTGTAATTGCCCAATACATTGCTTTCTGGAATAATCACCAACGAAGGATTAGTATGCAAAACACCAGCGGCTTCTGCCAAATGTGAAGCCACCAAAGCTGCGAAAGGATGTGAAGCAGAAATTTGGTCAGAGACAATATCGGTAGTAAACTGACTGCGAATAGCTTCTGGAACGGCTCTTTCTGGATATTTTTCTACTGAGCGCGTAACGAATTGTTCACCTTTAGGATTTTGATAACGTAATGAAAGTGTTTGATAACCACCGCCCCGTTGAATAACCTTTAATCCTCCTTCTTCATGTTCAAAATCAAGCGTTTTAGGTTTGATGGGCGTTGTCCAAATATCTCTATAATTGCTCCCCAACATAAAAGTTTTAAATTTCCCTGCTTTATATTTGGGGTTGGGTACAACACCCAGCATATGGATTTTTTCTGTTTGTACGTCTTTTGGGTCAATGGCGTTAGTATCCAGCAAAATATCCGTGCTATACAATTCATTCCCATCTTTGCCATCACCGCCAAAAAATATCAGCTTGATTTGGTTATCATAGAAGTCTAAGCGAGCAAACCCAATTTGCGAACTAGCAAATTTAGAATCCTTCCCCATTTTTACAGGCGTGTTTTTTGAACCTGCTCCTGAAGTAATATAGTTGATAGAATCTCGCTGAATTAATTGTAGATTATGTTCATGTCCGTTGGCATAAATTACGTTTTTATATTGTTTGAAAATCCCCACAAGTCCATCACGCATTTGTTTATATTTAGGATGTGGAATATCTTGGATATTACCAATAAGGGTACGGTACAACGGATAAATAGAGCCAAGTACTGGCAGAGGAATAGGTACTCCTAATTCATGAAATGGTAAAAGGTGGTCTTGTACAGTATAATAACCACCATGAGAGCCATGCGAATACATGGGATGATGCCCAACTACTAATACTTTTTTATGGCGATTTCTATCCAGAATATCATTGACACTTATCAGCATTTCTTCTAATGACTTTACTTCACAGTCAGAATCTGCTTCTGGTTTTTTCCAAGGATGTAGCCACCATTGTGTATCAAGAATCACGGCCGTAATTTGGTCGTTAAGGGCAACCTCATGTGGTGTAGGGCATCCGCCTTTTGGGAAAAATACATCTTCTCTTTTCAAAAAATCAGAAACAAATTTTTCCTGATTTTGGATATATTCCCATCCCTTTTTCCCTCCTTGTTGCCAATCGTGGTTGCCCGGAATGATAAAAGGTTTGCCCTCATAATCTTGCAAAATACTCAACTGGTCTGCCAAACGTTCCTCATCATTTTTACGATTTGGCTCATCGATATTACTTAACCCTTTAGGGTACACATTATCACCAAGAATCATGATGGTCGACTGCTTGCCAGCTTGTTGCATTTGCTTTTTCAACGGGCTCAACACCATGTCTTTGCCATTCTTTGGAGGTTCGCCAGCATCACCAATTAAAAAGACAGAATAATTAGGCTTTTTTTGGCTAAAACCAAATTCGGCGGTAAGCAATAATAAAGGCAACAATGCACTGAAGCTTTTGAAGATAAACTTTTTAAAGGGAGTCTCCATGTTTTCTTGGATAATTAAGGTTTTGGTTTAGTAATATAGTAATTTAATGTTTTGTTGAGGAGTTTTTATTAAATTAGCATAAGCATTTTTTGTGAAATTCCGCTGTTTGAGCGGAGCGAGTTTCGGAATTTCTTGACTTTCTTTTGTTACTTTTCTTGTGTCAAGACAAGAAAAGTAAGTTGTGGCGAAAGGGAATTTTCTTTTCAGATACAAACCAATTTTTAAACTACTCTCAAGCAAAATCATTTAAAATTAACTGCAATAGCACGCAATTACTTTTTATAATCAAAAGCTAAAATATAGCCATCTCCACCTGCACCTTCAGATGAAATATACAAGTTGCCATTTGGCGTAAAGCAAATGCCTTCTGGTTGTTTATAAAGATTGGGATTTAAATCTACTAGAGCTTCCTTAGCACCATCTTTAGATAAAATCAAAAGTTTTTTGCCTTGTGAAGCAATGATAAAAACTTGTTGAGTAATAGGGTGGATAGCGATACCCGATGGACGGAAAGTTTTTTTGCCATCTTTGCCAATTAATTTTTCATCTGGAATAGCGATAGATTTAAACAGAATTTTTCTTTTAAAATCGTAGGCATAAATCATCTTTTTACTATCTACCTCCTTTATCCTTTCTTTGGCTGCTAATAGTAGATTTCCAGTGGTTGGGTCATAGCTAAGGCCTTCGTATTCAACAACATCAGGGTCTGAACAGTCTATTTCTCTTTCGTAAGGTTCGCCAATTTTAAAACTCTTAATTAAGCCATCACTTCTCAACACAAATACCTCATTGCCTACTACTTCTACGCCCTCATAATCACCTGATTTTCCGAAGGGAATTTTCTGAATAATTTCTTTTTTTGCTAAATCAAAAATAAAAACTTTACCTTCTTCGTCATTAATGCAGGCCAATTGATTATTTTTATAAAATGACAGTCCAGAAATTTCTTTAAGGCTCTTCGGTAAGGTTATTTTTTGACTAGGATTTTCAAAATCATACGGTAGTGTCAAGGCTGTAGTAGTTTCTTCTGTTTTTTCTTTTTCTTTGTGTTTTTCTTTTTTTGCACAAGAAAAAATGGATAATGGAACGAAAGTTAGTAGAATTAAAGTTTTGGAAGAGATCATCATGCTTTTATTTAATGTTGTAAGTTGATTATGCAAACGGAATTGCTCATAAAGGTACAAGAATATGCTGAAGGAATTTTAAACAAATTGCCTGCGGAATTGATTTATCATAATTTTGGACACACTCATCATGTGGTAAAAGTGACGGAGGAAATAGGTAAAGCTTCTGACCTCTCGGATAAAGCCCTTGAGACAATTTTGATTGCAGCTTGGCTACATGACATCGGTTATCAGCAAGGGTGTATCAACCATGAGGATAGAAGTAAACTTATGGCCAAAACGTTTTTAGAGGGCTTAGAAGTTCCAGAAAAGCGTATTGATAAAGTTTTGGGCTGTATTGAAGCCACCAAAATGCCACAAAATCCCAAAAATCGTAAGGAAATGATTTTGTGTGATGCCGATTTATCACATTTGGCATCACCCGAATTTATGAATTATTCAGAAAATTTACGGATTGAATTCTGCTCTATTTTAAAAAGCATTGGGGAGAAAAAATGGTGGGAGTCGACAGTGGAGCTAATTCAAAATCACCAATATTATACTGAATATGCTCGCGAACATTTTGAACCGCTCAAACAAGAAAACCTTAAAAAGGGCTTAATGAAATTAGCACAATTTGAGGGAGGAGGCATAAAATTAAAGTTCCCTTGGGATGAAAATGAGGAAAAAGAAGCAATAGAAGTGAAAGAAGAAACACACGAAAGTAAATTTGATAAGAAATTAAGAAAAGAGGCTGAAAAGATAAAAAAACCAGAGCGTGGTATAGAAACGATGTTTAGAACAACGTCTTCAAACCACTTTCAGTTATCAGCCATGGCAGATAATAAAGCCAACATTATGATTTCGGTTAATTCAATTATTATCTCTTTGGTACTTAGTGTATTGGCGAGAAAATTGGAAGATTGGCCAAATCTAATTCTGCCAACAGCATTGCTGACAATAGTGTGTTTAGTCGCTACGATTTTTGCTATTCTAGCAGTTCGTCCTAATGTGACCTCTGGTAAGTTTTCCCGTGAAGACATTGAAGGGAAAACAGCCAATTTACTTTTCTTTGGTAATTTCCACCAGATGGAACTAACAGATTATGAATGGGGAATGAAAGAAATGATGAATGATTCTGATTTCTTGTATGCTAGCATGACCCGTGATATATATTATTTAGGAAAAGTACTTGGCAAAAAATACAAGTTCCTCAGGGTTTCCTATACCGTATTTATGTTTGGTTTTGCGGCCTCGGTAGTGTCTTTTGCCGTTGCGATGTACTTTTTTAAGTAGTTTTTTTGTCGGAGTGACCTAGGCTTTTTTCGGGACAAACTAGGTCGCGGACTATCTGTTTTAATTCTTTGGCTTCGGGAAAATGTCCTTCACGTTTTCTGTCAAAAATTACTTCCTGTTCTAAAAATACTTGAAAACGCCCAGCAACTTCGCTTGGGCGTAGGCTTACTTCTTGTAGTTCATCTACAAAAGTTGTCAGTAATTCCTGTGCCATCCATGCCGAACGCATCAGCCAATTACATTTGGGGCAATATTCTATGGTTATTTTTGGTTTCATGGTTGTACAGCCGTCAGCTTTGAGCTATCAGCTATGAGTTTTTTTATCATGGTGAATGGGTTTCGGTCATCTGATTGTAGCTTTCAGTCATCGGCTTTCAGTTTTCGGATTTTGAATAAAAAATCTCCGTAAATCTGCGTATCAATCTGTGAAAATCTGCGGGTAAATCAGCTTTCAGTCATTATTCTTGACTCTCAAACCACGGTTTTAGCTATTGGTTTTCGGCTATCAGCTTACGACCGACAACCGATTGCCGATAACTAAAAGCTGAAAGCTCAAGGCTGACAACTCATAGCTGTCACAAATTCCACCAATAAGTAAACTTCAATACAATTGCACGATTTTTAATATTTAAACTTCCCGGAATATAGTTATCAGTATATACCAAAAATATATCAGAGGCAGGTTTGTATCTCCACTGTACACGGCTATTGATATTTACGTTTTGTACCTGCTCGTTATATTGTATAAACGTAGTCCAGAATAATTTATTCGTAAAAGTAATATCAATTTTAGGACTAACCAGCCAAAAGTTTGATTTTACTATCAGGTCATTTTGGTCTTTTACAGGGATTTTTACATCACTAATCTCCACATAATTGATATTGGCCGACAAGCTTACATAGGGCTGAAAACGATAACCTATATCACCCGAAATGCTCAATAGCTTACCATCACCAAAATAACTACCGTAACTTCCAGTAATGCCAAAGGTATATTTTTTCCGTGGCGTAGAAAGGTAATTGATGTTCATTGAACCAAATTTGTGTTCACTTCCAGCGGCTAGTTTATCATTACTTCCCTTATTGGTAGGGTCGAAGGCGAAAGGTAATTTGATATAGTTCGTTTCGTAATAAGCAGTAAAACTACTACGGTCTTTCATCGTAAAAAGATAATAATATTGCCTTTGTAAATCTGTCAATAATTTATCGGCATTCCAGTACGCATACGTTGAAAACAATGGACCATGCGTCTGGACTATACTAGCTTTGTTTTTTGGATAAAAATTATACTGTATCGGCACTGTAATTTTATGATAGCCAGTACGGGGTACATAGCCAATTTCAGGATTATAATTCTTGCCTACATATTCGTATTGAACGCCTGCATCCACTGCTAACCCATTGTAATTCAAATTAAAGGCACTTACAAAATCATCGTCCTTACTATTGGGGCTGAATGATTTTAGGTACATTGCTTTGCCTATCCACAAATTACTAGCTGATGCTAAGTTGTATTCAAACCCTACATTTCTATTGTATTGATTAAAGTCTTTATTAATATGTTCGTCGTAATTGAGTGATTGCTTGTTCAATAACATCATACTAATATTTGAACGGCTAAATACTTTTTGTTGAAGTACCAAGGCAGAAAAATTTTGGGCAGGTCTATTTTCCAAGCTACTAACACCCGTTTGGATATTCATTGCACCAATCCTGAGGTTATTATTAATTTTGCCACTCAACCTTGCACCATAATCAATAGGAACGCCTAGTCCAATTCTTCTTGAAAAGAAAGGACGAATACTGCTCAAACCAAAATTATTAAAAAGATCGGCATTTTCAAGGAAGAATTGTCGCCGCTCAGGAAAGAACAGCTCAAATCTACTCAGGTTCGTTACTTGGCGGTCTACATCCACTTGTGAAAAATCAGGGTTTACCGTTAAATCCAAATTCAAAGCAGATGAAACGGCAATTTTAGCATCTAAACCAAAGTCTTTTCTGACGCTCGTTGAGCTAGCATCTTGAAAGTTTTTGCTTGTTCCACCTAACACATAAGGAATAATGGAAATATTGCTTTTGGGAGTAGGAGGAGGGGTATCCCAAACCATTGTGCCTGTATAAGCCAAGGTAATACTAAAGTATTGACGAGGGATTTTTGCCCACGTAGATTTTTCACCAGATTTGAGGTCTAATCTACTAAAATTCATCCCCCATTTGGTTTCGCCAGCCTTGTATCGAAGTGTTTTAAAAGGAATTGCCGCTTCAAATATCCAACGGTCGCCCAAGTATTTGGTTTCAGAAAACCACTTATTATCCCAGTTAGCATTTAGGTTTGTTCCTTCCGAAATGATGCCATCAAATTGTGCACCCGCGGCATTGACGCCAAACACAAAGCCATTGGTCAAATCATTGAAAGGTTCGAGAATCAGCCAGAAGTTATCATTATTCCCAAAACTGAAATCCCTTTTTAGCGACTCCACCACAAAGCCTTTGTTTTTTATTTTTTCATAACAAACAGCACTGATGTATAAAAAGTGTTCATCATAAGTAAGGCGTACTTCTGTGGGTGTTAAACTCAGCGAAGTATCCATGGGCGTCATCATCCAAAAGTCTTTGGCAACATCAGTGTTCTTCCAAGCTTCATCATCCAAAATACCATCAATTTTAATTTTTGAAGTTGCCTTTTGGATATTGAATTGAAAGGAATGATTAATTTTTTGTGAGAAGCCAGAGAAAGCAACAAATAGGATTAATAATAACAGTAAGGGTTTATTCATTGTATAAGGATAATAGCGTTTGATTGATGTACGAAGATACCACTAATCCCTATGATTAAGGAACATAGGGATTGATAGGCTTTTCTATCCTGCCAGACCCGACAAACACGCCTTGTAGTTTATCCGTTTTTCGTTACATTATCAGAATATTAAGGCTTTTTTGTAATTCTACTCATCATTGATTAAATTGAGTATAATTGTCAATCCTTAAAACCACATAAAATGAAGTCATCGCCTCCTAATCAAGGAAAACTAGTTCGCTCTATTGGACTTACCTCGGCCGTCGTGCTCATCATCAGCTCTGTAATAGGCACGGGCGTTTTTAAAAAAGTAGCTCCAATGTCCGCCGAATTGCAGTCTCCTTCGTTGGTATTAATTGCATGGTTAGTAGCAGGGCTAATTAGTTTGGCAGGGACATTATCTAATGCGGAGGTCGGCAGTATGTTGGCCGATTCAGGTGGAGAATTTGTTTACTTTCGCAAAATCTATAATCGTTTTTTTGCTTTTCTGTTTGGCTGGACCAACTTTGCTGTAATCCGTACTGCTTCTATAGCATCCATTGCCTATGTTTTTGCTCAATCCCTGAATAGCGTTTTCCCATTTCCTATCACGGCAGCTTCTTTGGCCGATGTTAGTTTCTTTGGTTTACATCCGTTAGATAACCTCAGTGTAAAATTAGTAGCTATTGCCTTAATTATATTTTTGACTTATTTCAACTATAAAGGATTGAAACTGGGCGAAAACCTTAGCAGAGTATTAACAGCGCTGATGACTACCGTAATGTTATTGATTATTGTGTTGGGTTTACTTTCAAGCGTTGGCAGTTTTGAAAACATTACCACCAATAGTGTGCGATACAATGCCGATGCTATGTCGGGTGCTACTCTTTTCAAGGCCTTGGCTTTGGCGTGTTTAAGTGCCTTTTGGGGATATGAAGGTTGGGCAAGTGTTGGTTTTATTGGGGGTGAAATGAAAAATCCACAGCGCAATCTGCCTTTGGCCTTGATTATCGGCACGTTGATTATCATGGTGTTGTATATGTCTATGAACTTTGTGTATTTATATATTTTACCAATTGATGAATTTATCAAAATCTATGAATCCAAGAATGGGATTGCTGCTGTAGCCGTAGTTAGTCATTTTCTAGGTGCTTGGGGCGGTATGTTGATATCTGGATTAATCTTAGTAACTACTTTCAATTGTGCCAGTACTACTTTATTGTTAGCATCAAGGTTATTTTATGCGATGGCACACGATAAAATGTTTTTTAAAAGCGTAGATTATATTCACCCTGTTTATAATACTCCTTCACGTGCATTGTTTATTCAAGCCATCTGGACTTCCCTATTAGTTTTATCTGGGACATTCGACCAACTGACGGATATGCTAATTTTTGCTGCTTTTATTTTTTATGGAGCTACTGCTTTTGGGGTATTTGTATTACGCAAAAAAATGCCCGACGCGCATCGTCCTTATAAAGTAATAGGCTATCCAGTTGTACCTGCCATTTTTGTACTTTTCTGTATCGTACTTATCGTAAATACATTAATCGAAAAACCAGAGGAGGCACTTAGCGGACTGGGATTGATGGCAACAGGTTTGCCTTTTTATTATTACTGGACAAAGAAGAAAGAGTAAGTTTATATTGTCACAGCCTTGTGTTCTGTGTGCCACAGACCACGGAGAAGGATTATCCATAAGTGTATAAATATCTGAAAATCAAGATATTTATTCCTAGCGAGGGACTTAAGTCCCTCGCTAGGAATAAAAGCTTCTCCATCCGTGGTTTGTGGCACACAAAACACACTTTAAATAACCACCTAATTCATCGTAATAAAACGCTCGTTAGCAACAACCTGAGGTTTTATCGTTCCTATTTCTAAATTTTTAACGATTTTAGTTTCACCGTCATAGATTTCAATAACATATTTGCCGTCTTCCAATTCTTCTAAATTAAACTTCCCAAAATATAACGTATCCTTTTTCCTAATATATTCAGAATGCAATATAAAGCCAGATTTACTTTTTAAAATCACCGATAGTGCTCTGCCGACAAGTTTCTCAACTACTACGCTCATTTTCATGGTATTCGTCGCAGGATAAATAGCCACTTTCAGTGTCTTTCTACCATTTGTTGCATCATCGCCTGCATTAGCAATCAAGGACACTGTTGAAAATAAAGCAATGACGAAGGTTCTAAGTAAGGTTTTCATTTTCTTGTTGTTTAGAATATTAAATGATTTGTTTAGAAATTACTTGTACGCTTACTGTTTACATATTTATAGCACTAAAGATATGTGTAAAAGATAGTACCTTGCAATGCAAAGTACCCTAAACGGTTAATTATTCTTATAAATGGTAGAGTCTCTTAAAATACAATTGATTTTGGTTTAAGCGAATGCTTTAAAGTTGATGAGTTTTGGAATCAAAAATAGAATTCTTCTATATTTCAGACATAAGATGCAGTTAAAGAGTAC
>NZ_JBWKYN010000114.1:0-18495 GCF_059423785.1 Arcicella sp. GW458-12-2-14-TSB2
TTTGTCGAAAATGCCTTCAAGCATAGTATTGGAGACTTATTTTCAAACTGTTTTATCAACATATTACTTAAGGTTGATAATGGTAAGCTATACTTTGAGGTACAAAATAGCAAGTCAAATCTCATTGCCAATAACAATAGAAAGACTTTTGGAGGTATAGGTCTAACCAATGTAAAAAAACGGTTGTCAACTCTTTTTCCAAACACTCATTCTCTTCAAATAAAAAATGAAGAGAACGTATATACCGTAGATTTACAATTAGGATTAATGTAGAATACCACGCATATTTTGTCGAAAAGTTAATATGATTTGTCGATTACAAAATTTCCATGATTTCTTTTATGGCAAATTTGTACAAGAAATTATTTACACCCTTTTATTACTAACAGACAATACACCAATCTTCAAGATACCTACTAACACCTTAAATCATTTACATAACGAAGCTTACTAAAGATAAAGTTATGTCTCAAAACTTAGGGGTCAATTTAGTTTTTCAATTAATCATTGGCCTATACACCTATTATTAGATTTGTGATTTTGTGGCATTATTAGTCATAAAATCACAAATCTTTTTTTTAGAATACTTCTCTTCAAAATTAGGAAACTCCTACAAAATGAAAAATCCACTCAAAAACAGAGTGGATTCATTCAAAACATATATTTTATTTAAAGGTAAGCCTACACAAATTCTTTTCCTTTCTTTGTAGCATCTGCTACAAAGCTTTTAACAAATTGTTCCTGCTCTTTTTCACAAATCATCAATACATTGTCATACTCGGCTACGATATAACCGTCTAGTCCTTGAATGACTACTAATCTATCTTTAGGCGTTTTAATGATACTGTTTTTAACGTCATAAAGCATTGTTGCACCATCAATCACATTAGCATCTTCGTCCTTATCTGATACTTCATACAATGATTTCCAAGTACCTAAATCAGACCAGCCAATATTTCCTAACACTGTAAATACGTTCTCAGCTTTTTCCATAATGGCATAGTCAATTGAGATACTCTCACAGTTTTGATATATCTCATTAATGAAATCTGTTTCTTGTTCAGTGTAATAAATATCATTACCTGCTTCAAAAACACTATGTACAGCAGGACTATTATCTGCAAATGCCTTTTTGATTGCCTTGGCAGTCCAGATAAAAATTCCAGCATTCCAAACATAGTCGCCACTTTCAATAAAAGCTTTTGCTAATTCTAAATTTGGCTTCTCTCTGAATGTCTTTACTCTTTTAACTTCTGTTTCAGATTGATCATACTGAATATAACCATAACCAGTATCGGGTCTGGTTGGTGTAATTCCAAGCGTTACTAATACATCTCCGCTAGCAGCAGTTTCAAGCGCAATATTTATTCTTTTTTCAAACTCGTTTTCTTTCAATATAATATGGTCGGCCGGAGCAACTACAATATTTGCATCTGGGTTTTGCTTGCCAATTTTATAACAAGCATACGCCACACAAGGTGCTGTATTTCTGCGGATAGGCTCTGCTAATATTTGGCTATCCGACAAAAAAGGCAATTGTGTTTTTATTAAATCAATGTAATCGGCACTTGTTACAATATAAATATTTTCATTTGGACAAATATTTTCAAAACGGTCAGCTGTTTGCTGTAAAAGCGTTCTACCCGTACCTAAAACATCATGAAATTGTTTTGGATTGTTTGTTCTACTAAATGGCCAAAAACGAGTACCTACCCCTCCTGCCATGATTACTACATAGTTATTTTTATTCATGATTTAGTATTAATTTTTATTTTTTAGTTGTGTGCTATGATTCTGGAATTTAAAGGTATGTATAGTTTTGAAAAAAAAGAAATTATCAAGAAAAGCTTCATAATTTAACAACAAAAACTATTTTAAATACCAAAAAATCTAATTTAACTACCTAATACACAACCTATGTTGTTCGGTAAATTCCTTGCTTTGATAATAGCTCGTGAATGTGTGATTTACTAAAATTAAACTATTATCTTGATTGAAGAATGGATTATGGCTAATATTTTGTGCTTATATTTAAGCATATTAGACAATTTTAAGAAAAAATGTAAAAAATTTACTCTGCTTGCATAATAAAATCCAAAATTTTCTTTCTATTTGTATAATAATTCAAAACATCACGGAGAAGATACTATTTCAATTTTTATTCACTAACAAAGAAACGTATGAAAAATTATTTTACGACAATCAGGCTTGGGTTAGTCACCTCACTATTGTTTTTGACCTCAATGCTATTTGCCCAAACAAAAATCTCGGGTAAAATAAGCGATGGTTCTACAAAAGAACCGTTGATTGGTGTAAGTATTTCAGTAAAAGGAAGAGTGATAGGAACAATATCAGATACTAAGGGTTCATTTTCACTTACGACAAGCACGCCCACTCCTTTTACTGTAATTGTATCAAGCGTTGGATATAATACGCAGGAATTTATTGTGGATGGTAGTAAAAGTAATTATGATATAACATTATCAGAACAAGTTATCATGGGGCAAGAGGTGGTTATTTCTGCTTCAAGGGTTGAACAAAGCATCATGAAGTCGCCTGTTTCTATTGAGAAAATGGACATCAGAGCCATACAAAATACGCCATCAGTAAGTTTTTATGATGCCTTAAAAAACTTGAAAGGTGTTGAAGTAAGTACACAATCATTAACCTTTAGTTCGGTAAATACACGCGGATTCAATGCCAATGGTAATGTCAGAATGGTTCAGTTAATTGATGGAATGGACAATCAAGCTCCTGGCTTAAATTTTTCAGTAGGAAACATTGTCGGTATTTCTGAACTAGACCTTGAGTCAGCAGAATTATTACCGGGTGCTGCTTCTGCCCTATATGGTCCTAATGCTTTGAATGGTATTTTGTTAATGAATTCTAAAAGTCCTTTTTTATATCAAGGGTTGAGTGCCTCTGTTAAAACAGGCGTAATGAATGAGTCAAGTCGTTCTGTAGCAACAACAGGATATTATGATGCTTCTATCCGTTATGCTAAGGCATTTAATAATAAATTTGCCTTTAAAGCTAACTTTTCATATTTGAAAGCAGACGACTGGCAAGCAAACGACTTTCGTGATCAAAGCTTTTTGAACGGTAGTAATTTCAATGGTACGCGTGATAACAATTTAGCTTATAATGGTGTAAACACTTATGGTGATGAAACTAACGTAAATATGTATAGTGGTTTATTAGGTAATGGTACGCCTGGTAATGGTGCAAACGGCACTTCAGCTATTTTAGGAGCTATTGCTACTTTTGTTTATCCAGCTAACATTCCTGGTATCGGAGGAAAATCATTGCTTCAATTAACTGGACAAAGTCCAAAACAAATTTTTGATGCCATTATTCCAGGTCAAACTACTTCTAATATTTCTCGTATAGGCTATAATGAAAACGATTTAGCTTCTTATGGAACTACTAGTTTAAAACTTAACGGTGCTTTGCATTATCGAATTAACGATAACGTAGAAGCGATAGCTCAGGCAAGTTGGGGGAATGGAACAACGCTTTATACAGGTGCAGACCGTTATTCAATCAAGAATTTCAGCTTAGGCCAGTATAAACTCGAAATCAAAGGTTCTAACTTCTTTGTGAGAGCATACACTACGCAAGAGCGTTCGGGAGATGCATATGCAACTGGAACATTAGGCTCGTTGGTAAATGAAGCTTGGAAGCCAAGTACTACATGGTATCCACAATATTTTGGTACATTTGCTCAGACAGCTCTAACAAACTATGCGACTATTTTTGCTGGTGCATTAGGTCAAGGACTTGCTCCTGCTGCCGCTATGACAGCTGCTGCTGCGAGTACACAAAGTCAATTTGGTGCTTATCATACTGCTGCTCGTACTTTGGCAGATGCTGGTCGTTTAACTCCAGCCAGTCCATCATGGAATACTACACTTGATAATGTAAAAAGCCAGCCTATTCCACGAGGAGCAAAATTCAATGATAAATCAAATTTATATGCTATCGAAGGTATGTATAATCTTTCACAAGCATTCAATAATGTAGTAGATGTAATTGTTGGTGCAAACTACCGTACTTATTCATTAAACTCTGGCGGCACCTTGTTTGCAACACAAGAAGCAAATGCTGATGGGTCAAGCAATCCTAATGCTAAAGAATTTACAATCAGCGAATTTGGTGCTTATACTCAATTAGCTAAAGATTTATTTGACAAAAAGTTTAGACTTTCTGGTTCATTACGTTATGACAAGAACGAAAATTTTGCAGGACAATTTACACCAAGAGTATCAGGTGTATTCTCTCCTACTAATAATCATAATTTCCGTTTGTCTTATCAAACAGGTTTTAGAATACCAACAACACAAGACCAATACATTGATTTATTAACGCCTCAGGCTCGTTTGATTGGTGGTTTACCTTTATTTGATACACGCTATCAGTTATCAGGAAAAAGCTACATTTACCAGTCTGTATTGGCTAACCCAACTGACCCTACAAAATGGCAAGTATACAATCGTAAAGAATACAAACCTGAAAGAGTTGCTTCATGGGAAATCGGGTATAAAGGTTTAGTTGCACAAAAACTATTTGTTGATGCATACTATTATACTAGTACATTTACAAACTTCTCTATATCTCAAGTAGTAGTTAAACCAGATCCTGCCATTGCTGGAAGAGTTCAACCTTATTCATTACCAACTAATGCTGATAATGATGTAAAAACTGAAGGATGGGCTATTGGGTTAGATTATGCCCTGCCTGGTGGCTTCAATATTGGTGGAAACGTTTCTCATAACGTATTAAGCAATGATGGTGGTCTTACTTCTGGTCAGTTACAATATAATACTCCAGCGTATCGCTATAACTTCTCTTTAGGTAATCGTAATATTGCAAAAACAGGTCTTGGGTTCAATGTTGTATGGAGATACCAAGAATCATTTATCTGGCAGTCGAGCTTTGTAAGCCCAGCCGTAAACACGCTACAGGCAGGAAATATTCCAGCTTTCAGCACACTGGATGCTCAGGTTTCTAAAAAAGTAGCTAGTATTAAATCTATCATTAAGCTAGGTGGTACTAATATCTTAGGCAAGTCTTATGTTACTTCATGGGGTAATCCAACAGTTGGCTCAATGTTCTATATAGGTATTGCTTTTGACGAACTTTTGAATAAATAAGCGAGTATTAGCATTTATTCATCATAAAATAACCCTGAGAAAAACCAAATCTGGCAATTCTCAGGGTTATTTTTTTTATTCTTATTCCTCTAGTCATCAAGTCCTACAGTCTTGTAATCTACTTCAAATTCAACGGTGATTCCATTAACTTCATTTCTTGCTTTAAGAATTCTTCAAAACCTTCTTTATTTTTGAAGAATTCTTCGCTTTTTTCCCATCCAGCATAAAACCTAAATGATGTCTTTCCATTGATTAATTTCAAATTGACAGTATAAGTATTTAATATGCCTGTACCAGAATTAGGCGTTTGTCCGAAGGATATCAAACTGCTTTTAGGAACCACAATCGCCATGCCTAAATTATCGTGGTTCTCACTTTGCTGGTCATACGTATAAAGTCCCGTAATTTTATTAGAAGCTATTTCAAATGAATTTTTGCTATGCAAATTCACAATACCAGTTGTCAAAACGGCACCTTTCGGAGCATTTTTTAACGATACTGAGCTTTCATAAAAATACTGTCCTCCCCAAATGCTAATCACTTCTTCTACTTGAACAGGCGCTAAATGCTTTGCAATTTTCCAGTTCTTATATTTCAACTTAAAGACTGCTCTAAGTGGACCATTACTAATTTTCACATATTGTACCTCCTCAAAATTATTATCGCCTAGCCTTACCAAGGTATCTTTTCCTGAAGCATTTTTGAAGGTTAAAGCTAACGACCCTGCCCCTAAAGATTTCCCAACTTTTAATACATCCATTCCCCAATCGGCTTGTTTGTGGTAATTATTGGCTGTATCTAGTCCTACTTCGTTCAGTACCATTTGGGTAGTAGTTTTACCCCAAATATCTTTGGCATTGCGGGTATCAAAATAAACCCGAAAGCCGACCTTATCATTTTCCCATGCAGGCCCTTCTGTAAGGAACGGAGGCAATGGCTGTTTTGAAAAATCTGTAGCAGGTTGTGTTCCTTTTACAGCATCTTTATCCAAAATATCTCCAAAGGTATCATCAGCGTTTTTCCGACGATGACGTACATTGGCTCTTACTAATGCTTTTATCGTAGCGGGTCTATCTGAGACTGAAATCTTAAAGCTTTTTACTTGATTGGCTACAAAAGACTGTAATAAAGCTATTTCATCCCATTTGCCATCACCATTTAGGTCATCGTATTGTGCCAAAATAGGTTGCTTGTTTTCATTAGCAAAAATTACATATTTTGATACTGGTACTTTACCAAGTTTTGCCTCTAAGAAAGCCCTTTTCAGTACGATTAATTCATTCTTTTTCTCAGTCGCTAGTTCATTCTTAAAAGTAACTACACTACTTTTTTGAGCATAACAGAGTGATGACAAACTTAATAGGCCGACATTAATAATTGTTTTTACTTTGATGGATGTACTTTGCTTCATATTTGAATAGTTATATTAAAATTATTTTGCCTTCGTGAAATAATTATTCATGAAAAGCAACTGATACTGAATAGCGTTGTACCAATAAGGCCAGTTATGACCGCCTGGTCTGGTAAGGTAATCATGTGGAATATTTCTGTATAATAATTGCTCATGAAGTTTTTGATTTACTTCATAGAAAAAATCTTCTGTGCCACAGTCAATGATTAATGATAGTGAATTAGGCGTAAGCAAGTGCAATAGATTAATGACAGTGTTCTTCTCCCAACGCTCAGGTTGTTCTGAATATTTTCCAAGGCGTTTTGCCATATCCCAATTATTAGGGAAAGGGCGAATATCAACACCTCCGCTCATGCTTCCTGCTGTACCAAAAACGTCTTGATGTTTTAAAGCGAGGTATAATGCACCATGCCCACCCATACTCAAACCCGTTATCCCTCGGGCTTTGCGGTCTTTTATTGTTTTGTAGTTATCATCTACCCATTTTACCAATTCTGTAGATACATAGGTTTCGTATTGATAGGTTGGGTCAACAGGGCTATCCCAATACCAACTTGAAAAACCACCGTCTGGACAAACAATTATCATATTGTATTGGTCAACTGCTTTTTCAAAACCTTTGGCTTTGGTAAGCCAGCCTGAATAGTTATCGCTGTAGCCATGCAAAAGATATACAACAGGTAATGCTTTTTGAGTTTTATAATTGTCTGGCACAATTACTACTGCCTTAATGTTTTTTTTCATAGTTGCACTGTAAGTAACTACTGTGTCAACTACAGCTGCATGACAAACCAGATTAAAAAATAGGAAAAAAGCCAATAATGTATTTTGTATGTATCTCATTTTGTTAAATTGTTTAAAATATATTTGATTAACAAAAGTGAAAAAAACATATTGATTTTACAGTATTTCCCTTAAAATAATAGCTAATTTTTGATAGATAACACTACCCCTGTATTTCATGTTTTATCTTTCTTCAAAGCCTTTTTAGGTAATTTAGCTTTTATCAAATCATAAGATTCTCCGAGATACCTTATCCATTCCTTGTCATTCAATATATCAAAACTAGTCACTTGCACCCATTTGAATTTAGCTCCTCCATAAGGTGCAGGAACGATACCTTCTCTATCACAAAGCTCTTCAAATAGCTCATCAGCTACTTTGAAATTAGCTTTATCAAGATTCTTGATATTAGATGAACAAAAAACCTTTCCCATGACCATAAAACAGAGTTGGTCTCCATATTTTATGCCTTCAGCAGTATCTTCAAAAGACAAACAGATTTCTCTAATTCTTTCTATGTTCATAGGGTTATTTTTAGTTGCCTAGTTTAATTTTTAGTTGTCCATTGGCATAATCAACTGCACTATTTTGATTGTTGATAGAAACGCTTTGTGGCTTTTTTTCTAGGCTAAAGGTAGCATTAATTATTGGCTGGCCACTAACCTTTATATTAAACGTATTATGTTGATTTTTGGCTATAAAAAATAATTTAGAGAGTGAGCTATACAATGTTTTGTTGTCTTTACGCAAAAAGCTTCCATAACCTATAAAGTAATCACTTACTTCATTAGGCTTATTTTCTGGATATGAAATACTTGTCAGGTAGGCATCTGTAGTATAACCATTAAAGGTTTTAATACTATTCAGGTGCATCAATCTTCCATCTGCCTGTAGGTTTAAATACACGTCCGTTACTTTTCCATTTTGTTTGATACGTACACCAATCATCTCATCTCCTTTTAAGCGCTCTATCTCTGGAATGTTTTTATCATTGACAGAATCTTTTAAAATAATGGCAGTAATAAATTTTGTTTGTCGCATTGGTTCTGGCGAAGCAATACTATAATATTTTTCTTGTTCTTTCACATTATCTTCTTTCGGAGCAAGTATTTCAGAGAGAATCATTTTCTCTGGAAAATCATGGTTAAAGCCCGTTTCAACCAACGTTTCTGGGAACAATGGACGTACTAACACAGACGCTTTCTTATTCACAATACTAATGTCTCCACGTTCTTTTCTTGACTCCCCTTCTGGATGCAAAAGCCATTCAAATTTTCCTGCTTCATAGGCTTTCACATCATCAATCACTAAAATTACTTTATCTATCCATAAAAAATGGCGAAAGTTTCTAGCATAAATGCTCGATGTTGGCCCTGTACCATTCGCCATTACATATTTCATATCACCAGCATCGAGTAATTCACTCATCTCTCCTCGCAATGGCGAGCCGCCGTATTGTTGTTCCTTAGGCTGATATTTTCCATTAAAAGTAAGGACATTATGAGCAGGACTTTGGAAGAAATACTCTGGATATTCCTTTGTACCATAACTGCTATTTCCAGCATCTTTAATCACAGCTTCGCCTTTATGAAATAGTATAAATGAATTAGCATCAGCATGTGAATGATTCCAAGTATGCCCCGACTTTATGCCTAGCATGGTGGCATTTTTCTCCCAAGAAGTCCGCATAGTCGTCCAGTCCATCTCTTCAAAAATTTCAGATGTTGGCAAATCTGGTAATTTAGGTGCTTTTGCCATGTCTGGATGATACAGAATACCCAAAGGAGCATTTTTGAACAAGCCCTCGCGATGTTGAAAGTTTTCGATTTGATTCAAATACCATAAAGCATTGGGATTTTGATAGCCCAATGCCCAAAGTAGTTTCACAGGGCGTTCGCCTACGATGTTTTTATGACTATCCCCAAAGTTTAAGGAATACAACATTCCATCACGTGGATAACCAACGTGCATAAAGAAATTAGGAATATTTTTCAATAACGGAATCTCTGGTTGCTTTACTTTTGGGAGTACATTCTGATGAGCCAAACGAAAGAAAAGGTATTCAGATACCCCAAAGGCTGCATAGTTCACACTTTCATACATTCCTCCTTTAGCATCCCATGTTTTGGGTTTTGCTTGCAATTGGTCTCCTGCAAAACCAAACCATTCTTTTGATGCTTGGTTCATTTCCTCAATCCAAGCATTTACTTCTGGGGCATCATCTTTAATAGCCAACGAAGCTACACCTGCCATATACACACAGGCTGTCCACCAGTTATGTCCCATAGAGTTTAAACTATGGATACGGTTTTCGGGTAAAAGCCATTCGTTGACGGCAGGACGAATCCCCATTCGCATTACACCATCAACGATTGTCTTTCGTTCTTCCTTCGTTAGTTCGTTATAAACACCTTCTAAACCCATCGCTACATTCCAACAGTTTTCAGCCGTCTTTAAATCTGAAGACCAAGCAGGTTGACGTTTTAGCATTTCTGGATTCGACCACGTTGTACGTGTACACAAATCCAACAAAAGGGCTTTTATTTTATCTGCATACTTTTTTTCGCCTGTTACCAAATAGGCTAACGATAGGTAATCAATTTTACCGAATTCCTTTTTTGTCAAAAGTGCATTTGCCTCCGAAAGTACATCATTCCAATTATTCTTGAATTCTTCTTCTATTGCTATCCTTTGCTTCAATAAATCAACCCTGTCTTTGGTAAAGTACAGGTTCTGATGTTTTTGAGCAAAGGTCGTTATTGAAACATAACAACAAATGGTAACGAGGAAGAGTATCTGTTTTACTTTCATTGGTTCTATACTAGTAATAATTTGTTATAATGTTTATTTTTCAACCCTAAACCAATCAAAATCGGCATAGCCTGAATCGTTAATGGTTGTTTCTCTAGTAATAAAAAGTCCCATTTTAGCACCCACCCAACGTCCTGTTTCAGCTTGAAAGGCTTCTCCTACTTCCTTAAACGTTGTTCCATCGATGCTGTAGCTAAAGGTGCAAAGTCCACCATCGGCTACTTTTAGTCTTAAATAAATAGCTTGCGAAGCATCTATTTTGGTAATCGTATTTTCTTTTTCTGGTTTTAAATTATCGGCATCTTTCCCTATAGTATATACCAAATACACGCCGTCTTTTTTTGATTTCAGCGCGATATTGGCATAGCTATACCCCATTACGGTTAAACCTACTTTTTCGTTCTCAATACGCTCGTTCGGCTTGAATACCAATTTTGTAGTAGCAGTAAATACTGGTGCAGGAAACTTTTGTAACAATACATTCGGTGACCACCAAAGGTTTTTATCAGCATCAATCTTATCAGAAAACAGTCGCATTACTCCTTTTGATGGATTCATAAACGACCACGTAGCTTTAGAGTTCGCATTCCATTGCCATTGTTTACCAATAGTTAAATCATTGAATTCATCTGATTCTTGTGGGGTTTCAATCGGGAATACTCCTGCTACTTTAGGTTTTTTATGGGTTAAAACGGGTTCGCCTTTCCCATCGCCATCTGAATCAATCCCTATTACTGGCCAATCGCTCACCCATTTCATCGGTTGCAGATGCGTAATTCTACCATATATTGTTTTCTCCTGAAAATGAATAAACCAATCTTCACCTGCTGGGGTATTTATCCAAGCACCTTGGTGTGGTCCATTTACAATACTTTTGCCTTGGTCTAGTACTACTTTACGTTCGTAAGGTCCATAAATATTTTTTGAACGCATGGCTAATTGCCAGCCTGTAGCCACACCTCCTGCTGGTGCAAAAATGTAGTAATAGCCATTGCGTTTATACATCTTAGGGCCTTCTAAGGTTGGGTCTAAATCATGCCCATCAAACACGAGTTTGCCGTCGTCCAATACTTTTGTGCCGTCATCGCTTAATGTTTTTAGAACAATAATACTTTTAATCCCTGCTTTACTTCCTGCATAACCATGTACTAAATAGGCTTTACCATTATCATCCCGAAACGGACAAGGGTCTATTAATCCTTTGCCTGCTTCAACCATAATCGGGTTTGACCAAGGGCCTGCTGGATTCTTTGCTTTTATCACATAAATCCCAAAGTCTGGGTCTGGATAATAAATCATGAATTCGCCTTTGTGATAGCGAATAGCAGGTGCCCAAACACCTTTACCATGCTGAGGTGTGGCAAAAACGTCAAAGGGAGGTTGTTTGATTAAAGCATTCGTCAATATTTTCCAATTCACTAAATCTTTAGAATGTAGAATCGGTAGTCCAGGGATGTTTTCAAAAGAGGAGGCTACTAAATAATAATCTGCTCCCACTCTCACCACATCGGGGTCTGAATAATCAGCATGGATAATTGGATTGGTGTAGGTTCCATCTCCATTGTCAGCTACCCAAACTTTTGATTTGTATTGAGACATTCCATCGTTGGCAAGCAACATGATTCCCCACAAGCAGAATGCTTTAATAATTGTCTTTGTCATTTCTTTGAAATTTTACCTTTGATGTTATTTTTTGGAAGTTGGCGAAACTCTTCTCTTAATAAATAAGCCAAAATTGGACTTGCATAAAAAGAGTTAAAATTATTCTTCCCCATTTTTCTATCTACGATGTGTGTTAGTAGAAAGCCAAAAGTGCCATTTTTATAATCAATCCAAGGGTAAGCTCCTGCCCAACTTGGGCTACTGATTAGGGTAGCGTTACCCTTCTTATCAATTTCTTCTCTCCATAAACCCAATCCATAAATACTTTTATGTTTGGCAGCACGTACCTTTTGAGGGAACTCTGGCATTTTCACAAAAGCATCAGCAATTTGGTCAGCTTGCATTTCAGTAATTGCTTTTTCGGACAAAATTCTTTTGCCTTTGTAAACGCCTTTATTTAAAAACATCTGCAAAAAATGAGCATAGTCGTTTACCGTTGAAACCGCTCCTCCACCCAACATGGGGCTATGCCCTCCTCCTACTGAATCTACAGGAGTAAAATGTGTATGAGACATTTGTAAAGGACGAGCAATCTTTTCTTGAAATATACTTTCCCATGTTTTCCCTGTAGCTAATTCAGCCATTCTGCCTGCCACTTGCATACCTAAACCACCATAATGAAATTGGCGTTTTATAGAAGAGTCAATAGGCTTTTCAATCGCCAAGGGTAAAATATGCTTGACAGATTCTTCTAAAGTCTGGTAATCGTCTCTATGGTTTCCTCTGGGTTGATAATCAGGATAATTAGCAGTATGTGAAAATAATTGACGAAGTGTAGCTTGTCCTTTGGCATCAGCAAATTTGGGTAGCCATTTTATTACTTTATCGTCCCAAGATAATTTTCCTTCGTCCACCAATACAGCAATCGTAGCAGAAGCCAACCATTTACCTGCCGAAGCAATATAAGTACTGGTTTCGGGTTGATAATTCCCAAATGATTTTTGATGAAGTACTTTTTGACGATTACCGACAATCAAATTCGCCCCATGACAATATCCGCTATCTACCCAAGTTTGTACTTGATTATCGAGCAAAGCAAAGCCTTGAGAAAAGGCTTCAGTCTTTCCTGAAAATATTAAACATATCATCAATAAAAACTGAAGCTTATTTTGTATCGTTTTCATTCTTTTACAGCAATATGAAATCCCTACTATAAACACTATTTCACTTTATACATTTTGAAGGCAAACAAAAAGATAATAACATAGCATATTATCGGTAAATAGTAAGCGTGTGCCACATTTTGGTTAGCTACCAAACCCATTAACAAGGGAAAGAAAGCACCGCCTACAACACCCATTGAAATAAATGAAGAGGCTTGTTGTGTATGTTTTCCTAAACTTTTCAGTCCTAAACTAAAAATGGTTGGGAACATGATGCTAAAAAAGAAATTGATAAACATTAGGGCAATGTATGAAGTCCAGCCCCAAGCCTGAGCGACAATCAAGCAAGAAATAATACTGCCCAAAGCAAAGAAAGACAACAGGATATTAGGCTGAATAAATTTCATTAAATAAGTACCTACAAAACGCCCTAATGCCATCATTGCCATAAAGATAATCATGTAATTACCAGCAGTAGCATCGGTAAAACCCATTACTTCATGACCATAGTTAATAAAATATGACCAAGTGCCTGCCTGCGCTGCTACATTGAAAAATTGTGCAATTACTGCCCATACAAAATGACGATTTTGCCATAAAGTTTTTTCGGTCGTATTGAATGAAGGATTTTGAACATCGTCTTCAAGAATCTCGTGAGCATCCGTAAAGGCAGGTACTTTCACAAAAGCAAAGGCAATAGCGATACAAGCAATGACAGAACCAATAGCTGTATAAAGTGTTTTAACAGAACCTAAATCATTAGAATGTTCAACACTGCCACTCAATAAAAAGTAAGAGCCGATAGCTGGACCAATGATAGTACCCACGGCATTGAATGACTGTGAAAAGTTAATTCTTTGGTCACTAGTTTGTTGGTTTCCTAATGATGCTACAAAAGGGTGAGCAACGGTTTCGAGCGTAGCCATACCGCATCCTAAGATAAACAACGCCAAACGAAACATCGTAAACGATGTAGCATTAGCGGCAGGAACAAACAAAAATGTACCAATCGCAAAAAGCGACAAACCAAACAATACGCCGTTTTTATAGCCAAACTTTTTCATAAATATTCCTGCAGGGATACTCATTATAGCATACGCACCAAAAACCGAAAGCTGAATCAGTCCTGATTGAGATTTAGAAACATTCAATACATTTTGAAAGTGTTTATTCAATACATCGCTCATTGAATGGGCTATTCCCCAAAGCATAAAAAGTGAGGTAACGAAAATGAAAGTAACTAGGTATTGCTTTTCGGTTAGTTTTATCTTTTGAGTCATTATTGAAATTTATTTTAATTGTTTTTTCCATAGACCAACCGCACCCATCAAGGCCGCTTGTTCGTTCAGAGAAGATTTGATAAGTTGTATTTTATGAGTGTTCTCTGATAACATTTTTTCTACTGCTGGAAAAAACAACGGAGAAGCTCCTGCGATATTTCCACCCACTATAATTAATTCTGGATTGAAAATTTTAGTGAAATCATCGATAAAAAGACATACATTTTGGGCAAATTCAGTAAATACTTCTTGCGAGGCTTCATCATTTTCAAAGCTTTCTACTAATTGCTTGGCACCATCAACGGTCTTACCTGTCAATTCATAGTAGCGTTTCACAAACCAACGGGTAGAAATATAGTCTTCGGCAACGCCTTCTAGTAGTTGATGATTTATTCCCATTGCCATGTCTTTGGCATCTCCCTCATGATAGATGGATGTCCCCAAGCCTGTTCCTATCGTTATACCAATAGCTTTCTCATATTGCTGACCCGCTCCAAACAGCATTTCACCTTCCAAAAATGCTTCTGAGTCGTTTCTAAAACTAATATTCTCAATAGGTATTGATAGTCGCTCCGAAAGCTCATTTCTGATGTTTAAACCATATAAGCTTTCGTACTTATTAACATTCTTCATCAAGCATATTCCATTTTCATAATCAAATGGACCTGGCATGGCTATACCTAAGTAATAGGTTTTTACTTGATAGCTAGTTTGGACAATAGCATTTGCCCAAGCTGTTAAGATTTCTTCTGACGAAGCATGAGGATTTAGCTTGCTTCTTACAATAGATGAAGCAATGATTTTCCCATCCTCAATATTTACTTGTGCCGCTGTGATGTGCGAGCCTCCGATGTCAACTCCGATGTACATACGTTTAAAAAATTCTTATGAAAACAGTTAAGATTTGCGCTAGCTAGAAATCCTAATAGTATTTTTAGAAAGGTTTTATAATAATGCTATTAATGTATTTAAGTAGTGATTATTAGTTATCAGCCATTTACAATAAATGAAAATGTTGATTAAATGGTATTGATTATTTTTGTGGCGTAAGCCAAATAGCTTGTCCCCCAGATGGTAAAAGTTTAGCATCCAATACTGTAGCGTTATCTACTGTAATGCGTTGGATACCAACTTTTGTAGCACTGGTCAAGGAACTGTCGTCAGCATAAATATTGGCGGTATATTTAATGCCTTTAGGTAAAAAATCTAACTTTATTTTTAGCGTTCGTCCTTCGTTACTTGTTAATGTACCCACGAACCAGTCTTTTCCATTTCTTCTGGCTGTGGTAATATACTTTGATATTTCTCCTTGAATTACCCTTGTCTCATCCCAAGTAGTGGGTATTTTATTCCAAAATTCTAATTCTGGTTCATCATTACTAGCCTTAGGTTGGTCGTACCAAAACAAGGTTTGCAAAGGGCTATAATATACCGCTGCCATTGCCAACTGATGTGCGTGAGTAGTTTTGATGCGTTTATCAAAATAACAAATCGTATAGTCTGCTGCCCCACCAATGTATCTTGTAAAAGGCAATGTTACGTTGTGTGTAGCATCTGGCATTTCTTCGTTACCTCTTACCCCCTCGGCTGTCATTAGGTTTGGATAAGTACGCATTTCTCCTGTCGGACGCCAATCGTCATGAATATTCACCATTAACTGATTGTCAGCACATTTCTTGATGGCCTCCTCTACCCAAGTAGTCCAGCGATGGCTACCAGCTTGTACAAAGCCAAATTTCACCCCTTTAATTCCCCATTTTTTATATAACGGGAAAATTTCGTCCGCTTGTTTATATAACGACTGAAGGTTTACATACAGCCAAATTCCCACACCACGTTCTTTGCCATAAGCCACTATTTCGGCCATATCCATTTTGGCTTTTACTTGCGTAGCATCAGTGTCCCAAGTAAGGGCAGGGCCATACCATTTCCAGTCGAAAAGCACGTATTGTAAGTTTCTTTTTACCGCAAAATCAATAGCGGCTTTTGCACCTTCAGTAGTGAGCGTCATTTCTCTGATGATTTTCCCCGGCTTAATCCAATCCGTATTCGCTATTTTATTAGGCGTATTCAAATTCAGGATAATATCATTGTTTTCAATCAATTTGCCTTCGCTTTCTGCTATCATGATTACTCTCCAAGGCGTACCGAAATAAGTAATACCATCTACCCCTCCGTATAATGCTGTTTGAATCGTATTCTTTTTGGTTTTACTGATGATAAATTTAGCTCTGGCATAATCTACCATTTGTGCCTCCGCTAAACAAGCCCACAATCCATTACTCAACCGCAAAGGCATGGGTCTTTCCCCTGCATCCACCCAATTTTCAAGGGGTAATTCAGCATATTTCCCTTGCGCCCATTGTGTATAAAATGCAGTTGTTCCCGAGGGTATGGCAAACTCTGTATTTTCAGCCGTAATTTGGTAGTAAGAGCCTTTAGGATTCTCTGGGAAATAATAACGGATAGCTACACCCGCATCATAAGCACGTACTTGGATTTCTAAAGTGTAGTCGGCATTACTAGCTTTTTTGAAAGCAAGATTTACTGCTTGATAATGGTCTCTAATCAATGAACGTTCACCGTATAGGGGCTTCCAAGTAGTATCTTTCTGGCTTGTTTTAATGCCCACAAATTGTAAGTCTTCACACCACTTTTCAGTTTTATCTACTTTCAGCGCCATTGCTAATTCTGAAAGGTGATTATCCAACTGAATGTCTAGCTCAGATTCCAATATTACTGCTTTGCCTTTATAGCTTACCGTATAAAAAATAGCTTTCTTGCCCTTTTCATCAATCTTTTGGTAAACCGTGCAAAGGATATTTCTATCGGGTGAAGTAATGGTTGTTTTTGTACTATCTATCATACCTTTTTGTGCTAATAAGGTATGGGTAAAAACCAAGGTAAAAATTATCGCTAAAATCTTTTTCATCATTAATTTTAATAAAGGGTATCAATCGTTATTTCTTTTGATTCATTTCCTTGTATCGCAACAAGGCTTCGATATAATAATAATCTGCATAAATAATAGAGGCGTCTATTTCTCCACCAATTGGCACATTTCCTGTAGAATGTAACAAAAAGGCATCGTTCACACTACCACTTTGATAGTTCGTGGTTGAAAGACTTTCAAGCATTTTCTTGGCTTTAGCATAGTATAAGGCACTTTTCTTTTTATCCTTTACCAAAGTAGAAAGCTCAAACAAGGCCGAAGCTGTCACCGCGGCAGCAGAAGCATCACGAGTAGTATTTGGAATATCAGGTGCATTGAAATCCCAAAATGGGATTAGACTTTCGTCAGGTAAGTTTTTCAAATATACGTCTGTTACTTTCTGAGCAAAATCTAAGAACTTAGGATTCTTCGTTTCACGATAACACATTGTAAAGCCATAGATTGCCCACGATTGTCCCCTTGCCCACATCGTATGGTCGGCATAGCCTTGGTGAGTAATTCCTTTGATTTTTTTGCCTGTGAGCGTATCATACAAAACTACGTGATAAGACGTATAGTCATCTCTGAAATGGTTCTTCATCGTCGTCAAAGCATGTGTTTCAGCCATTTTATAGAGATTTTTATTGCCCCCATTTTTTGATGCCCAAAACAGTAACTCTAGGTTTATCATATTATCGATGATGGTATTATGCGCACCAAATTTTTGTACTTCTCTGGGCCACGAAAGTATTGTTCCTACTTTGGGGTTGTATAAAGTGGCTAATACATTGGCAGTATTGAGTATTACTTTTTTATAAGAGGGGTTTTTAGTAAGTCTGTAACCATTGCCATAGCTACAAAAAATCTGGAACCCTAAATCATGGTCATACGCTACTTTTTGTGTTGATAACGGCAATAACTGTTTGTCGAAGCGTTTTGCTTGGGTTTTAAAAAACGCATTTTTTGTTCCTTCATATACATACCAAAGCGAACCCGACCAAAAGCCACTGCACCAATCCTGATAATCTACCAATCGCCACGTCTTGCTATCTTTATTGATACTTCTCGGAATATTCAATTGCCCGTCGGGTGGTAAAGTACTAATCGTTTTGTTGGCTTGTACAGCACAATAATCAATGTTTTCCTGAACATTGAACTGAGCCTTGGTAGGCAAAACCGACGAGATAAGAAGAATTGATAAAACTAGGATTGTTTTTTTCATTGATTTGTAATTAATCGTACACTAAAATTTAGGCAATATTCGACTCTTTCAGATTCGATAAGAATACTAGCATTTTACTTCTCATTTTACAAGAAGTGTATATTAACGAAATGCCTAAATATGGCTTGCTTAAATGAT
>NZ_JBWKYN010000115.1:0-4941 GCF_059423785.1 Arcicella sp. GW458-12-2-14-TSB2
GTCGTGGATTTAACAATTTAAGAATTAATTTTGCGTTTGTATTTAATTGAGAAAATTATATCTCATTATTGCCATTGTTATATGAAACGATTTATACTTTTAACCTTCATAATATGCGGTTCATCTTTGGGTGTTACTGCCCAATCTGTTGATAGCCTGAAGTTTATCACGATTACACCGACTGGTGCAATCAGGAATGTAAATTGGTTAGAAAAAAATACAATCGGCGAAGTAGGAATAGAATTAAAGCTTAAACCTAGTAAAAAATTAAACGTTAGCTTTGGGACAACTATTTTTAAAACAATAGGGCAGAGTATTATCAGTACATCACCACCACTTGCTTTTGCTTCTGTTTTTGATAAACTTGGCAGTAGTAGCTTTATTGCTTCTTCCCCTAAAACAGCCTATAGTGGAGGTTTTATCAACGTAGACGTTGGAGTTCCTTTTAAATTAAGGGATAGTTCTAATGTTTCTATTGAGCCTTTTTTAGGACTTGAAGCTAAAATCTGGGGCCGTTCAACTGATTATGGTACAGAGGCTAGTCCTTTGCTGGTTGAAGAAAAATACAAATTTCTCTCTCCATCTTTCGGTGCTAAGTTAAATTATGCTACTAAGTCTAAAGTGAAACTTACTTTAAGGATTTCTGGTAGCTATCCGCTTATCTCGAAATTGAAATTAGATGAAAAGAATCTTAACTTGCCCAATGCGGAACTAGACTTAAAAAGACAACTATCACCATCCGTAGAAATTGGTGCAAAAATTAAAAAGCTGACGATTAAGCTTCGTTATGAAAGAATTAACTTTGGTTCGTCAGATTCTTTAAGAGGTTTTGCAGCACCTGCTTCAAAGGCTAATGTTTCTGGTGTTTCGGTTAGTTATGATTTCTAGCTTTAAGCTATCAGCAGTGAGCTTTGAGCTTTTTTTAAAGAGCTATAGGTTATAATAAAACCCAAAGCGAAACTCTCACAGCTCATTTTTAGCTTTTTATTAAAATAGCAAGATATTAAAATGAAATTTACCCATGAGTCTAAACGCTCATAGCTCATAGCTCATAGCTCATAGCTCATAGCTCATAGCTCATAGCTAGTTCTGCGTTCCTTGCTTAATTGCTTCATAGTCAGTTTTCAATCGCCCCATTTCTCTTGCAATAAATGTTTGTAATTGCGTATTAAATGTCTTTTTGTCTTCTTCGTTCAAAGAAGCGTAAAAATCTTTTAATTCTTGGTTGATAGCTGCACGTTCCTCTGCCGAAGCGGCATTAATTGAACGCATGTGATATTGTTTGAAATTAAAATCCATGAAGGTTAATTTGAAAATTTGAATAATTATTGATTTAGAATAGCTAAAATCAACAATTCTGAAACGAGTTAGCTTAATTTTTCGAGCTACAAAGTTAGAATATTCACTGTAAATAAAGGAGAATAATGAACGATGATTTCGAAAGAGAAGGATTCATGGTCCCAAATATAAAGCTTAAATACTCTTCTTATTGCTCCTAAACCAAAAGAAAAGCTAGAACCTCTCTCTTTAAAGCTTAATGCTGATAAATTTTGTTGTAAATTGCAGGCTAATTCAGAAAAAGGCTAAAAATATATCTTGTATCATCTTTTGAATAAAGGGCTGACGTTAGATAAAAGCCTTGCTATTAACAGACAATCCGTGCCAAAGCACACATAATTTCCCACTGAATTTGGGTTCGTTGAAATGAAAACTAAAACATTACGTAAGAATAAAGTAAATATAGTAACACTGGGTTGTAGTAAAAATCTAGTGGATTCAGAAGTAATTTATACGCAATTAAAAGGCAATGGCATGAATGTTACGCATGAGTCTAAAAAAGACGATGCCAACGTTGTGATTGTAAATACTTGTGGATTTATTGATAATGCCAAACAAGAATCTATTGATACTATTTTAAGATATGTTGATGCCAAAGAATCAGGTATTATCGATAAATTATATGTAACTGGTTGTTTGTCACATCGTTATAAAGACGAATTAGAAGCTGAAATTCCTATGGTGGATGCTTTTTTTGGTACCAATGAATTACCTCGTTTACTAAAAACCTTAAAAGCAGACTATAAACATGAATTAATTGGCGAGCGTTTGTTGACTACACCAACGCACTATGCTTACTTAAAAATTGCTGAAGGTTGTGACCGCCCATGTTCTTTCTGTGCTATTCCTTTGATGCGTGGAGGACACGTTTCTCGTTCTATCGAAGACTTAGTCATTGAAGCTAAATCATTGGTGAAACGTGGTACGAAAGAATTGATTTTGATTGCCCAAGATTTAACCTACTACGGATTAGACATTTACAAAAAGCGAAACCTTTCTGAATTATTAGAACGATTCGCTGACATAGAAGGCCTTGATTGGATTCGTTTACAATATGCTTACCCAGCAGGTTTCCCGATGGATGTGTTAGATACGATGGCGAAATACCCAAATATTTGTAAATACTTGGATATGCCTTTGCAAAGTGGCTCAACAGAAGTATTGAAGCGAATGCGTAGAGGAATTACCCGTGAAAAAACAGAAGATTTAATCAATGCTATTCGTGATAAAGTACCTGAAATTGCTTTAAGAACAACGTTGATTTCGGGTCATCCGGGTGAAACAGAAGCTGATTTTGAAGAAACATATCAGTTTGTAGAGAAAATGCGTTTCGACCGTTTGGGAGTATTTACCTATTCGCATGAAGACGACACACACTCACATTCTTTTGAAGATGATGTACCTGCCGAAGTGAAACAAGAACGTGCTGATGAGATAATGGCTTTGCAACAAGATATTTCGATGGAATTGAACCAGAACAGAATCGGGAATACTTATAAAGTATTATTTGATAGAAAAGAAGGAGGATACTTTATCGGAAGAACACAATTTGACTCGCCAGAGGTAGATAATGAAGTATTAGTTCCTGCTAGTCAATATGTACGTTTAGGCGATTTTGCGAACGTAAAAGTAAATCGTGCCGAAGAATTTGATTTGTACGGAGAAGTGGTTTTATAATTTGAAAATTTAGAGATTTGAAAATTTGAAAATATTATAAAGTAAGGATGTTTGATTGTTATCGGCTTTCCTCGCATTTACAATTTTCAAATTTTCAAATCCTCAAATCAAGTATTATCCTACCAAATTACGGTAGTCTTCTCTTGATTTAATGATAATTTGATGAGCAATTTCTGCACCATAAACCTCATCAATGTCTACGGCTACTTTTTCTTCGCCAGGAATATTTTTATACGTCAAGAAATAGTGAACCAAACGATCAATAATTGGTTTTGGACACTGAGAAATGTCTGTCCAGCTTCCATATAATGAATCGCCTTTCAATACCGCAATAATTTTATCATCAGCTTCTCCTTTGTCAATCATTCTGATTCCACCGATTGGAATAGCCTGACAGATGATATCTCCATGCGTAATGGTACGTTCAGAAAGCACCAAAATATCTAATGGGTCACCATCACCAGATTCAATCACTTTTCCTGATTGCTCACGAGCAAACTGAGCCGTGTTTTCTCCACAATAAGTCTGAGGAAGAAAGCCATACAAGGCAGGAACGATGTTAGAGAATTTTTGAGGACGGTCGATTTTCAAATAACCAGTCTCTTTGTCGATTTCATACTTTACAGTATCAGTCGATACGATTTCGATGAAAGCAGTCACTACTTTCGGCATGCCGTCTCCAATCTGGATACCATGCCACGGATGGGCTTTATAAAAGTTTCTTTGCATACTAATGGGTTGGTAGTGGATGGATGGTGGTGTGTGAGGAATACCTGTTTTAATCACTTTCTCAACCGGCTTTTTAACTCTTGTTTTTTTTTTCATACCACGCTCGAATCGGCACTTACTACTTTTTTGAAATTTTGTAATATTTGTTCTTGTAAAACTTCAACAGGCTGTGTTAAATAGGTTGAAGCATGGGCAAATATAGTCGAAATAAAACAAATTTTGTCGTCTGTTTCTAAAAATAACTGCTGAATTGGAATAGATGAAATGTTTTTACTAGCGTTCGATTGAGAATTCAATAAGGCACTTCCCAATGAAATATAAAATTGATGCTGAACCAGTTGACCACAAATCTGGAGATTATTATTAAACCCATGAACAATAAGTGGAACTTTGGGGTTCAGCCTTTTTTTCAAAGCGATTAATTCTGAAAATGCCTTGACACAATGGATAATCACAGGTTTCTGTAAAGTTTCAGCCAAGTGTATTTGTCGAATAAAAACCTCCTCTTGAATATTCATATTCAAATCAATTAACCTATCTAGCCCACATTCGCCTATCGCTAATACATTAGGATGCTTTGCTAATTGTGCTAATTCCTCAAAATCCTTGTCTATATTTTCCTGCTTTATGTACCACGGATGTAAACCCACTGAAAAATTCCCAACTGATAAATCCATCCAACCAGAAGCTGTTTGAGCGTTGATGACACTCATAGTCTTTGGCTCTACGGAAGGATGATGAGTATGGATGTTAATAAAGGTTGGCATAGGAAAAATTTAAGATATTAATTGGTAATTAATCACAAACCCTCATTTAATAATTGAAAAAGTGTTTTCTGATTTTCTTGTAAAAAACCTGCATCAGCCAAAGGTTTTAGTAACTCGTAGCCTTCTTTTTGAATTTGTTTGATTGTTAGCTCATTAAAGGCTTCTTTATTGGGCATTATTTGATAAATATTAGAAATTTTCCAGCAAACCCAAGCATAATTATAAGTAAATAAGATAATACTCCCTTGTGTAACTTGATAAATTTCTAGAAAATGTTTCTGAGCCTCTATTAAAGTGTTGATAACTTCTTTGTATCGTTTTTCAGACTCTAGTACAGTAGCTAATTTTATAAAAGATATAGCGAGTCCATTTTTGTAAGAAAGGTTTTGTGGACTGCTTTCATAAATTTCTTTTCCTAGTCGATTTCTTT
>NZ_JBWKYN010000115.1:5040-18029 GCF_059423785.1 Arcicella sp. GW458-12-2-14-TSB2
TTCATAAATTTCTTTTCCTAGTCGATTTCTTTCTTGGAAATTCACGAGAGCGTTTTTCCAATCCCCTGTTGCTTCATAAATTCCACCCAATTTAGAATAAGATATAGCGAGTCCATTTTTGTAAGAAAGGTTTTCAGATTCATTCTTTAAAAGCTTTTGGTATATACTATGAAAATTTTGATAACATTTTTTGGCAGAAACTAAATCGCCTATGTTCTCATAATAAATACCTGCACTAAAATTATAATTGGCAATATCCCAGCTTGGATGCTGTATTAGGCATTTACTAAGGTGTTCTATAGGTTTTACATAAGGTAAGGCATCATTAAGTTCAATGTTTAATAAATTATAAGCATCTGTTTCTAAAATACTATTTAATTTATTTAATAATACTTGTGCATCCTCTGCAAGCGTATCATGGTTTTTTTTAAGAGCTAATTCCTGTATCACGGGGCTAATACGATAATTTTCATTGATAGTACCTGATAGCCACCCTTTTTGAAATAAACTCTCCAGCGTATTCAAATAATTTTTTTGGGTTAGTTTGTCATTGTCTGCCATCAAATCTCTTAAAAAGACATCCGTATAACTTTCGGCAGGTAATAAAGCGATATTTACCAAGTCATAGCGTTCGTTTTCAGAGAGTTTAGTGAAATCATATAATATTTCTAAAATTTCGTCAGTAGTGGCAGCATTCTTTTTAATAGCTCCCGTATATTCCGTTTGTATTTGAAAACTATCTTCACCCAAAAACAACCCTTCATCTTCTAATTTATTTAAGAAGGTCTCTAAATCTAAACCAATTTTAGAAGCCTTTTTAAGATTTTTAGCAAAAATTTCAATTAATAATGTATGATAATTAAGGGCTATTAATACGCTATCAAGCAGTTGTTCAAAATCCGCCGTATTTTCTTGGTAATGGCGTTTAAAAAGCTCTTTTGCAAGTTCTGGAGGAAGATGAGTAATGGCTAATTCTTGACTTTTATCCAATACATCATTACAACGGCTAGTAAATAGTACGTGCCAATGAAAGCCTTCAAACTCTTGTTTAAATCGTCTTATCTCTTTGGCATCATTAGCATTATCCAACACCAATAGAAAATTATCATGTAACTTAGACAAGCCTTCCTTTAAGGATTTTAGTTGCTGAGCTTCATCCATATTTGCCAAATCAATACCAAGGTTGGGAGCTAATTCTTTTAGGGCAACAATAATTCCATTTTCACAATAGAGCCACGCATTGTATTGATAGTTATATAGGTTATCATGCCAATATTTAGTAGCTAAAGTAGTTTTACCAATACCCCCTTCGGCATTAATCAGCATGAGTTTTCCACTTTTATCAAGTTTTTCTCGGATAGTGCTCAATTCATTTTCTCTGCCCAAAAAGCCTATAGGTTCGCTTGCACCATTTAAACTTATGAGTTCTGCTATCTTGCCATAAGTAAAAATGTTATTATTGGGGTCTTCAAACAAATCATCAAGATTTTTTTCAAATTTGCTAATGAAAGTATCGGGATGTTCAAAAGTTGATTGAAATTGCTGTTTCCCCTCTCTTTTCAAAAAAGCTAAGAAATCATCTTTACTTTGTTTTTGCCAATCTTTGATGCCGTCTTTTGCTACGGTTTTTTCATACAAATATATTCTTGGAGAACCCGTGTTTAGGAATAATTGATAAGCAACGTCAAATTCCTCACGCGTGTATTTGCCTACTTTAGTCCAAAATAACATCACAAAAATCTGGCATTTTCGGAGGGATTCGTTATAATCTTCCTGTTTGCAAGTAGTATTAACGGCGTCGTCCATATCTTCCCAAACTTCTAGGTTGATTGCTACGTTATTTTTTTCGTAGTGTTTCATAAGTCTGCGGATGGCAATCTCAAATTCTTTACGCTCATGAAGCAGTTCATTCGAAGAAGCAAGAAATATAGAGTAGTTTCTTTTCATTGATCTAGGTAGATTAAATAATGTTTTGAAAATAAGGTATTTACTGAACTAAAAAAAGTATTGTATCAATAAAACTAAACAAAAATCTACCTTTTATGATTTAGTCAGTATTCAATATGTCTTCAAACCCAATATCGTGATTAATATACTTTGGTTCAAACGGGATTTACGTTTACGAGATAATGCCGCGTTGTCGGCCGCGCTGGCGGATAAAAAACCGTTACTGATGGTCTACTGCTTTGAACCTACCGTAATACAAGATCCTCATTATTCACCAAGACATTGGCAATTTGTTTGGGAGGCTCTACAAGATTTAAATCAACAATTGGAAGGTATTAATCCACAGATTTCTATCAAAATTATTTATTCAGAGGTAATCCCTTTTCTGGAAAATTTACAGCAAAATATACCTATCAACAAGATTTTTTCTCATGAAGAAACAGGACTAAAAGTTACTTACGACCGTGATAAAGCCGTGAGTGCTTTCTGTAAGAATAATAATATTCAATGGTTGGAATATCAGAGCAATGGTGTAATACGAGGGAAAAAGAATAGAGAAAATTGGGTAAAAGACTGGCACAAATATATGAGTAAATCCCTTGAAAAGCCAGATTTTACACATTGGTATTCAGAAAATGAAGCGTTGAATAGTTTCCAATTCCAAGAAATTTCTTCACCAGAAATACTTTTTAAGGGTTATGCCTTCAATAAAACCCAACAACCGGGTGGAGAAAGCTTTGCACACCGTTATCTTAATTCTTTTCTGAGCGACAGGGGACAGGGCTAAAAACTATGCTAAATCGCTTTCTAAACCTTTGGCTTCACGCAAGGGTTGTAGTCGGCTTTCGCCCTATATTGCTTGGGGTTGTATTTCTATCAGACAAGTATATCAGGCTGGTTTACAAACATCTAAAGTTGATCCATCTTTGAAATGGCAATTAGATAATTTTGGGTCGAGATTACGCTGGCACTGTCATTTTATTCAAAAATTTGAGATGGAAGATCGTATGGAGTTCGAGAACCTGAACCGTGGCTATGATACATTATCTATTTCAGAAAATCAGGAACACTATAAGGCATGGGCAGAAGGCAGAACGGGGTTCCCACTGGTAGATGCTTGTATGAGATGTTTGCATGAAACGGGTTATATTAATTTTAGGATGCGAGCCATGTTGGTTTCGGTGCTTACACACCAATTATTTCATCATTGGAAAGAAGGTGCATTACATTTAGCAAGATTGTTTTTAGATTTTGAACCGGGCATACATTATCCACAATTTCAAATGCAGGCAGGTGTTACGGGTATTAATACTGTGCGAATGTATAACCCTATCAAACAATCGCAAGAACATGACCCCGAAGGAGTTTTTATAAAGCAATGGCTTCCCGAATTACAAAAATGCCCTGTTGAATACATCCATGAACCATGGAAGATGACGAATCTTGAACAAGATTTTCATGGGTTTCATTTAGGCGAAGACTATCCGTTTCCTATCATCAACTTTGAAGAAAATACCAAAATTGCCAAAGAACGCATCTGGGGACATCGTAAAACAGAGGGTGTGGCAGGGAAAAAAAAACAAATAATAGAAAAACACACTATTCCCACCAAGGAAGCTTTGCAGCGAAGAAAGAAAAAATAAACCTTTTCCGTAACTTTGTAGGAAGATTTGGAAATGCAAATCACATACATAACAAAACGACGTATTTAGTCGCATTCAGAAAACTCAGAAAATGATTTATCCTATAGTTGCTTACGGTGATTCCGTGCTTAGAAAAGTTGCCGTTGATATAGAAAAAGGCTCGATTGATGTAAAGAAGTTATCAGAAGATATGTTTGAAACCATGTACAATGCTTCTGGTGTAGGCTTGGCTGCTCCGCAGATTGGTCTAGCCATCAGAATGTTTGTAGTAGATGGTCGCCCATTTAATGAAGGAGAAGATTTAGACGAAAGAGATAAAGACCCTTCTTTGGTGGATTTCAAAAAAGTATTTATCAATGCCGAAATATTAGAAGAAGATGGTGATGAATGGGCTTTTGAAGAAGGATGTTTGTCTATTCCAAATATCAGAGAAGACGTATATCGTCCAGAATTTGTTAAGATTAAATACCTAGATGTTGATTTTAAAGAACATATTGAAGAATTTGAAGGCTTAGCGGCTCGTATTATTCAACACGAATACGACCATATCGATGGTATTCTTTTCACAGACCATTTAAGTCCTGTAAAAAAGAGAATGTTGAAGAACAAACTTGCTAATATTACCAAGGGCAATATTAAAGTAGATTATAAGATGAAGTTTCCTAAGTAAATGAGTTAAGAGTTGTGAGTGATGTATGGTCAGTTGTCATTACTTGGGTTCAGGTTCAGTATTTATTTTACATAGATTACTTAAATTAATAAAGGTCTCATGAGAATAAAATCATGAGACCTTTGTTATTTATAATAGTTGCCTCTATCATTTCAAAAAATGGGCTTTGCTAATACAGAACAGGATTATTTATTGATTAGTTTTTGTTAATTTGTTAAAAACAATCAGCTTTTCATCCTTAATCATCCTGTAATGAGAAAAATATTTATTCTCCTCTTCGTCAGTTTTCAAATATTGGCTCAAAAGCCAGTTGCTCTTCCAAGAAGTACGCCCGAAGCAGAAGGCGTTTCTTCTGAAGCCATTATTAATTTTCTGGATGCCGCTTCAAAAAGCAAACACGAATTTCATAGTTTTATGATGCTTCGTCATGGCAAAGTAGTGGCCGAATCTTGGTGGAATCCTTATGCCAATGATTTAAAACATACGATGTATTCGGTCAGCAAAAGCTTTACAGCTACTGCTATAGGTTTTGCTGTAACAGAAAAAAAATTGAGTGTGGATGATAAAGTAATCTCTTTTTTTCCAGAAGATTTACCAACACAGATTAGTCCATATCTAGCTGAGCTAAAAATAAAAGATTTACTGACCATGAGCGTCGGACACGCAACCGACCCAACAGGCGAAATTGCTGGCAAAAATGAAAACTGGGTAAAAGCTTTTCTGCGTACGCCTATTGTCAACAAACCAGGGTCTAAATTTTTGTATAATTCAACGGCTACGTATATGCTATCAGCTATTGTACAGAAAGTAACAGGGCAGAAAGTGATTGATTACCTAAAACCAAGACTTTTTGAACCTTTGGGCATTAGTGGGATAGACTGGGAAGTAGACCCTAAAGGCATCAATACAGGTGGTTGGGGATTGCGCCTCAAAACGGAGGATATGGCCAAATTTGGTCAATTATTTCTACAAAAAGGAGTGTGGAAAGGGAAACAAGTGTTGCCAGCATCATGGGTTGAGGAGGCTTCGACTATGAAAATCATGCAAGACCCTAATGCTACACAAGCCAAAAAAGATTCTAGCGATTGGCTACAGGGCTACTGTTATCAAATGTGGCGTTGTAGAAACAATGGTTTTAGAGGTGATGGTGCCAATGGGCAATTTATCATCGTTTTGCCAGAGCAAGATGCCGTAATTATTGTTACAGCCGAAGCACCCGATATGCAAGGCGAATTTAATTTACTCTGGAAATACCTTTTACCTGCTTTCAAAGCCAAAAAATTACCTGCTAATCCTACGATGTTAGCTAAGTTGAAAGAAAAAACGGCTTCTTTGGCATTAGCCATTCCTAATAAAAGTAATAGTTCTGGCATAGAAGCGAAGGTTTCGGGCAAAACATTTGGGATGATTACGGGTGATAGGAGCTTTGAAAATATACAATTTAATTTCAGCGATGGTGTTTGTAAAGTAGCCTTCAAAACCGATTCAGCTACTCATCAAATTCCTTTTGGTGCGGGGAAATGGGAGTTTTCTGAAACAACTAAATTCGGACCGTATTTAGTAGCAGGAGCAAAAGCAAATAGGGTAGGATTGCCAGCCTTCAAAGTAGCAGGAAGCTATACATGGAAAGATGAAAATACCTTGGTATTAACATTACGCTATATCGAAAGTCCGCATACAGAAACCATCGTTTGTAGTTTTGATGGCGAAAGTGTATCGGTTGATTTCCAAAGCATATTTAACATCAATCGAAAACGAAGCATCGCTAAAGGCATTTTATTTAGTAATAAAGCGAATGCACCTAAGCTAATCGTCAGAGGGGATGATATGGGTTATTCACATTCAGGCAACGAAGCATTGATAAAATCTTATAGAGAAGGTATCGAAACATCCATTGAAGTGATTGTGGCGTCGCCGTGGTTTCCAGAAGCGGTGAAACTACTGGCTGAAAATAAAACTGTAGATGTAGGGCTACATTTTGCCATTACTAGCGAATGGGATAATGTAAAATGGAGACCCCTCACTGAGGCAAAAAGCCTACGAAATGAGGATGGATATTTTTACCCAATGCTTTTCCACAACAATAATTACCCTAAACAAGCGGTATTGGATAATGATTGGAAGCTTGAGGACATTGAAAAGGAATTAAGAGCTCAAATTGAGATGGCGTTGAAATATATCCCAAGATTGAGCCACGTTTCTGGTCACATGGGTAGTACGGCCTTTACACAGGAAGTGAAAAATATGGCAAGACGTGTAGCAAAAGAGTATAAGCTGACTATGGTAGATGTAGATTCGATGAAGGATATTAATGTGGCTTATACTGGTTTTGACTTTAATAATAAAAGCACTGAGGATAGGATTGAGGCCTTTATTGTCATGCTTGATAAACTAGAAGACGGCAAAACCTACGTGTTTGTAGAACATCCTGGGCTTGATAATGACGAACTTCGTGCTATATACCATATCGGTTATGAGGATGTAGCCAATGGGCGCCAAGATGTGACGACTATTTTTACGAGTGAAAAAGTAAAGACAGCTATTCTAAATAAAGGAATACAGTTGGTAAGTTATAAAGACGTAATTGAAGGGAAAAAGTAAATAATAATCAACATTAATTCCCGTATATATATGATTTTAGCATCAATAAGGCACACTTTTACGCTAAAAAGTCTCAACTTTGAAACTGATTTAGCCTAGTATTGCTTATTGAAGTATAAGAATCGTATTGAATGAAAAATATTATTATAGGGTTACTTTTTGCAATGCTTTGGGCATCAGCATCAGCAGCCACCAAAATTGGGCTTTTGTCGGCCCAACCTTTTGTCATCGGTAGTTGTAGATTTTTCTTGGCAGGCATTTTAATGTTAGGTTATAGCCACATTGTCAAGAAAAATCCCCTACCAAATACGCAAGAGTGGAAAAAAATCGCCATTTATGGTTTTTTGAATGTCACGGTATATTTAGGATGTTTTGTTGTAGCACTCAAACATGTGTCAGCAGGCATCGGAAGTTTGGCTGTGGCAACAAATCCACTCATTATTAGTGTTTTATCTGCTTTTTGGCTTGGTCGTTCCGTAAAAAGGACAGAGGTTTTTGGTTTAATATTGGGTATTTCAGGGGTAGCTATCGCTACTTACCCACTTTTGCAACAGAGTTTTGCCGATGTTGAGGGATTACTCATTCTTTCAGCCAGTATGATAGCCTATTCAGTAGGGACGGTTTATTATTCTGCCCAAACATGGCATCTGTCATTATCTACCATTAATGCGTGGCAGGTATTAATAGGAGGGTTTTTCTTATTACCCATTACTTATTTCTTTACTGACTGGTCGCAGAATGTATATGACTTTAAATTTACAATGTCTGTGCTTTGGTTGGCCATTCCAGTATCCATCGGTGCAGTACAATTGTGGTTATATCTCCTCAAAATAGACCCCATAAAAGCCTCACTTTGGCTTTTCCTCAATCCTATTTTTGGGTTTATTTATGCATCATTGATTTTGGATGAACCTATCACACCTTATACCTATATCGGGACGTCGTTAGTGATAGCTGGCTTGTATTTAGCCCAGCGAGATAAACTAAATGCTTGAATTAATTGCCTGATTGGCTATTTTCTTGTATTTTGGTATAAATATTCCTTAATACTTTATGATCATATCTGCCTTACTCTTAAGAAATTTTCTAAAAATACTTATCGCCTCGGTTTCCTTATTTGCTTGTAATTTGATTGATAACACATCAAATTTATTTAAAGATGATTCTTGGCAGGATTTAACTTGTGATACAACACAATATGTAAATGAGTTGAAGGTATACACCCTTACACAGCCATTCTATCTAGCAGATACTTTGCTGAAACAAAATCTAAAAGCGAGGAATATTTATGTCGCTTTTGTGGATACTTTGGGCAATATTCAGGCAACAGCGTTACAGGCAAGGGATGATGCGGAAGATTCGGAAATTATAAATATCACTGGTTTTCCCGACTTAAATATTACTTGGCAAGAACAAGCCTATCTGTGGGCATTAGTAAAACAGCCGAGTTATTTATACAATCGATGGGAAAATATGCTAGGAGATGAGCGTAAAACTTTTCTTGGGAAAAGGGATTCTGTATTGTCTATCATGAAACGGAAATATCGCTCTATCAAAGTAGTTTCAGATTTACGTTCTACGAGCCGTCAATTACATTATTTAGGAAAGAACAAAACGGCTACACCAGTTTCAATGCATAATTTCGGTTTAGCGGCAGATTTTGCGATTTATAATCGCAGAGGAAGAATGTCGAATAACTTAGTTTTTTATCGCCCTTTAGATAGCCTAACAGAAGCATTTGGTCTTACATGGGGTGGCAATTTTGTTGGTTTTATCGATTCTGGGCATATACAGTTGTATAAAAACGGAGCAGAATTACTAAGGAAATATCCTGATTTAGTCTTTGAATTTGAGCCTTTCAGACCAATATACAACACTTGGATGAACAAAATGATAGGCTGGGGCAAAGAACAAAAAGCAGGAGATACCAAGGAACTTTTGCAGGAACTTAATAAAATAAAGCAAGATAAACCATGCCAGTGTATGGATAGCCAAAGTGAATTGCCAAATATTTTGATTGATAAAATACAGTTACAATTGGCAACTTCTGACGGATATCAGCCTGAAAATGACTTATTGTTGATAGGAGATTTATCTTCACAAACTGTAAGTTTAATTACAGCCAAAAGTAAAATTGCTTATCCTTTGGGTTTGTGGAAATAAAGGTAATAAGGTTTAGAGATTAAATTAGTAGTAGAGTATAATTGGCAATAAGGAAATATCCTGTGCCAATTATAGCGAATTATCTGTTTTACAAAGTAAGTGATTTCTCAATTTTAGTGAAGTCCAGAGGCTTTTCTATAAATAAATCTGCACCAACACTGGTAGCAATTTCATATAAATTCCCCATCGCACTAATCATTATTATTTTAGACTCGGGTGAAATAGATTTTATCTCTTTTACACGGTCAATTCCATACCCATCTGGCAAATTGTTGTCTAAGAACAACCAGTTAGGTTTTACCTCCAAAGCTTTTCCAATTCCTTCTTGGAGCGTCAGAGCATAAAATGAGGAAATACCTTTTCTTTTAAGAAAATGTTTTAATAAAAGGCAGGTGTCTTTTTCATCATCGATAATTAAAGCTACATTTTTCATGGCATTTGGCAGTCCAAATTTTAGTCTTGTCAGCCTTTTAAACACTAATGGTTATAGGAAACAGCATAAGATTTATGTTGAACTTTTTAAGTTTTACATATATGAAGAACACTAATAAAAAATCATGCCAGTGTAATATAAAGATTATTAAAGCCAAAAGATAAATTCCACAATTTGAGGATTGTGTACCTCAAAACTATCCAAAAAAATAAGTATTTGTTTAAGGTATGAAAATTTTAAGATGAGAAAGTAGGAATAACGTTTTGATAGGTTTTATTCAAGCTATTAGACGAAGATATTAAAGATTCACACTAAAACAATTTTTATCATGTCAAACAACGCAAAAATTATTGTTGGAATTGCGGCAGCCGCAGCGGTTGGTGCAGCAATTGGGTTAGTATTCGCTCCTGAAAAAGGTTCTGATTTAAGAAAGATTGTAAAGAAAAATGCTAACAATTGGGCAGATGAATTATTAAGTATGGTTCAGGCAAGGGGTAATCAAGCGAAAGCGCTAGTTGAAGATGCTGAAAGCAGAGCTAAAAGTTGGAAGAACAAAGCCAAAGACGAATTTGAGCAAATAGCAGATAATACTGTTAACACTGTTAAGTCGGCACAAAGAGATGTAGCAGGAGCTTAGTAGGGAATGAGCTGACCAAAAAATACCTTTGGTAATTCCTTTGGTCAGCTCGAACTTATTTAGGTGGTGTTGTAATGCCTTGGCATTACTTGTCAATTATTATCTCTAATCAAGTTTTACTCAATAAAATTATGACTGTTTTTGAACAAGTTAAAGATACTTCTGAAGACGTCTTCGAACACGCTAAAGAATATATTGAGGCACAGTGGAAATTAGGTGTGTTGAATGCTTCTTATAAAGCGGCAGACGGCATCACTAGTGCCGCTACGGCTTTGATTTTTATTGTCATTGGTATGATTGTATTGTTGTTTATGAGCTTTTCGCTGGCGTTTTTTATTGGGCAACACTTCAATAGTTTTGCGCTTGGATTCCTATACGTCGGAATGTTGTATGTCGTAATTGCTATTTTACTTTGGCTTTTGAAAGATAAATATATAAAAGTGCCTTTAATAAATTCTTTTTTAAAGAAATTTTCTAGCGGAGATGAAAATACAAAATATTGATCAATATAAAGCAGAAAAGCTACGCCTTGAAAACCAAATAGTGGTTTCCAAAGCCAAACTTAGTAAAGATTTCGAAGACCTTAAAGCTGAAATAAATCCAGTTCGACAGATTGCAGGTGCATCTCAACAATTGTTTGTTCAGAGTAGTCGAAATAATGTCTTAGTAAATTTTGGGCTCAATTTAGGCGTTGATGCCATCTTGAGAAACTTAATTTTACGACGAGCGTCATGGATTACTCGCTTAGTAGTTCCTTTTTTTGCCAAGAATCTATTGAGCAATTACGTTGCCAACCATAAGGGTAATTTGGTGGAAGAATCTGTCTCTTGGATTAAAGAAAAAGTTGCTCCAACAAATAAACCCATAGAAAATCCATCAAAGCCTCGAAGAGGTTTGTTAGAAAAAGCACTGATGTGGGTAAAAGATGTTACCAGTGAAAAACCTGAGCCTGTGTTAACAACAATATCAATAGATAACGTACCTATAAAAAAGAATCATCACCACGTAAGAAAAACTGTTTAGCCGATAACAGGAGGGAGTGTCACGATTTCTAGCCAAAATTTTGTGATGACTGTAATAATGTCAGTGAGCTCTGTAAACGAGTTAGGTTTAACTATGTAAGCATTAGCACCATAAGAATAGCAAAGATTAATATCTTCTTGGGCTTTAGAGGTTGTTAATACTATTACAGGTATGTTTTTTAATAATGGATTTGTTTTTATTTCTTTGAGTGTCTCTCGACCATCTTTCTTAGGCATATTCAAGTCTAAAATAAGAATTGATGGCCTAGCGAATTTAAGTTTATCAGCAAATTGTCCCTCATTTTTTAAATATTCTAGTACTTCGATACCATTTTCAACGAATTGAATTGGAATATGAGAAGCACAATCATCAAAGGCCGATTTTACTAAAAACTTATCATCATCATCATCGTCAGCAATTAAGATTTCGTATCTTTTTTTCATTTCATCAAGTTATTAAGCAGTAATTGGGAAATAGATACTAAATGTTGCTCCATCATACGATTTGCCTTCGGCAAAAATAAAGCCGTTGTGATTATTCATCACTCTTCTGCAAATAGCTAAGCCAACACCAGTACCTTGATAGGCATTGCGGTTATGTAAACGCTGGAAAATTACGAAAATTTTCTCACAATATTCCTCTTCAAATCCAATTCCATTATCCTGTACTGTAATTTTATGGAAAAAACGGTCTTCATGTACGCTAGAAAGTTGCGCAATGCTATTACCTTGTACAGTAGAATATTCAATATTTATTTTAGGCAAAACTCCTTCTTTCGTATATTTTAATGAATTGCTAATAATATTTAAAAAAAGCTGTCTCATCTGAAAACTATAAACTTTTATTTCTGGAAGTTTAGCAATGGAGAAACTTGCATTTTTTTGAGTGATTACTTCTGAAAAATCACTCAAGACATCTTCTATAATGTTATTTAGGTTAACGTATCCTAGTTCCTGTTTTTTAGGACTTACCAATCTCGAAAAATTCAATAAGTCATCTATCAATATTTGCATTCGGGTAGCCGATGCTGAAATTTTGTCAAGCGTTTCTTGTCCATCCTCATTTAAGAATATTTTTTGTCTCACCAATAACTTATCGCAAAAAGCCCTGATTTTTCTGAGTGGTTCTTGCAAATCATGCGATGCCACATAAGCAAATTGCTCTAATTCAGTATTGGAGCGATTGAGTTCTTCAATTTTATTTTCCAGCGCACGTTGAAACTTAAAACGATTTTTAAGTTCAGAATAGATTAAGAAGAATGATATAAATAGCAGTGTGAAAGAGGCAACTGCAAGCATAATTTGGTAAATAGGCAAGAGCGACTGTCCGTGAGTTTTGGAACGCACCCTTGTATCAAGTAGTGATTTTTCGTTGCTTTGAAAAGTAGAAATCCACACCCTAAGATTATCCATCGCCTCCCTTCCTTTTTCAAATACATTCAATTCTAGTGGTTGACTGTTACTGGTAGTATTAATACTATAATCTACATATTTTATTTTCTCTTTCACCATCGCCTCAATTTTACCTAAACTTCTTAACTGCACAGGATTATCAGCAACTAATAATTTAAGGGTATCTAACCTTGCAAATACCTTTAATTTACCTTCTCTATAAGTCTGCAAATGAGTAGCATTTCCACTAATGATATACCCTCGCTGGCCTGTCTCAACATCTTTCATAGAGGAGATAAGCTCTTCACTTAACCATAGTACAGATTGAGTATGTTCAACTAATTGGGCATACTCTTTATTTAAAGAAATTTGTTCGAAAGAAATCCAAGATAAACCACCCAGCATAAAGGCAAATCCTATAAAAGAAGCTATAATGAATTGTAAGGTTTGAGATCTTTGCATAATTAACAATTTGTTAAGG
>NZ_JBWKYN010000116.1:0-17842 GCF_059423785.1 Arcicella sp. GW458-12-2-14-TSB2
AAATGACTGCTTTTTCGAAATATTATAGATTAATAAAGCGTCTAATACCATTCTTGGTCTATTCTACCAAGGTATTGTACTACTTTATTTCCTTCTAAAATAATCTGTAAATCCTCCGCTACATTCGGGTACATCGCTAAGTTTTTTAAGGAGGCAATTGGTTGCCAAACAACTTCTAAAGAAGAGGTTTCTTTAGGATTTATAATAGGCGTGCCATCAATAATAGTAGCCTTGAAGACACAATGAAGCACATCCGTTTTTTGCTGAGGTAATATCACTTCGCCTGCTACCAACATTTCTGCTACCGCTATTTGTATGCCTAATTCTTCTTGTAATTCCCTAATAAGGGTATCTGTGAGGGTTTCTCCTGGGTCTACATTTCCACCCGGTAAATTAAACACATCTGTATCACCATAGCGATAACGCATTAATAATACTTTTTCATTTTCAATAATAGCAACACTTGGGCGTACTTTCATAGGGTATATAGTCTAGCTGAATATAATAAATAATAAGGATAAAAATAGTAAGGATAAAAGACGAAAAAGAAAATTAATTCACAATTCACTCAATCACTAACTCACAACTATATAGGGGTTAAAGAATATCTTATTGTCTATACTTCAACAAACATAAAACTTAAACGCTTTATTTATATGAAAACCTCGCAAAAAACTTTAATAATTGCTTTAACGCTATTTATGCTTACTTCGCTTTCGTCGTGTTTTATTCACATAGAAGACCCTCTGCCTGCTTATCGCGAACAACAAGAGTTTTTTTATTTAAAAAACTTTGATCAATTAAAGATGGGAAGTGCATTTCATGTAAATGTTTCCCAAGGGAATAATTATGGAATACAAGCCATTGGTGACGAAGAAGACCTCAATGATTTAGATGTATACGTTCGAAACGGTATTTTGTATGTTGAGTATATAAATTATAGAAGTCGCAGATACAATATGAATATCAATATAACGATGCCAACGTTGAGAAGTGTAGATTTTTATGGAGCATCCAATTCTTACGTTGAAGGATTTTCTGTCAAAAACCTAACTATTTATCTCTCTGGAGCATCTAAACTTGAAACCGACTTGGATGCGCAGAACCTAAATTTTGATGTTTCAGGAGCATCGCAATTGATTATGAAGGGATATGGCGAAAAAATTATCAGCTCAGTTTCTGGGGCATCTCAGGTAAACAATTTCAATTTTATTACAGGTGAACAAACCCTTGATGTTTCGGGCGCAAGTAGAGTAAAAGTAAATGCAATACGTTTTTTGAGGGTAACAGCCTCAGGGGCAAGTAATGTAAGATACCGAGGGACTCCAACGCTTGAAAGAAGTCTTTCTGGTGGAAGTTCTGTCGAAAGAGATTAATTTCTAAACCTAAATTGTAAAAAGGGGCAATATATTGTTGCTCCTTTTCTATTTTTGAGGCTGTATCCAATTTCAATAACACAGACTCATGCCAAGTATCAAAGATATTACTAATTATTTAGAGCAACTCGCACCACTAGCCTACCAAGAAAGCTATGATAATGCAGGTTTAATTGTAGGGTCGCCCGAAACTACTGTTACAGGGATATTGGCTACGCTCGATTGTACCGAAGATATCATCCATGAAGCCATTAAACGTGATTGCAACCTTATCGTAGCGCATCATCCTATTGTTTTTAAAGGGTTGAAACGTTTTAATGGAAAGAATTATGTAGAATGTGCCGTAATGCTGGCTATCAAAAATGACATTGCTATTTATGCTACACATACCAATTTGGATAGTGTAAAAGGCGGTGTAAATTATATGATTGCTGAAAAGTTGGGCTTAGAAAATGTAAGAATCCTTTCGCCAAAAAAGCAAATTTTAAAGAAGTTAGTCACTTTCGTTCCTGTCGAAAATACCAAAGCAGTACTAGAGGCAATTCATACTGCGGGTGCAGGACAAATAGGGGAATATAAAAACTGTAGTTTTTCGACTGAAGGAACGGGAAGATTTACTCCTTCGGGCAGTGCCGACCCATTTATTGGAACCTTGAATGAAGCTGAAGAAGTATCAGAAAATAGGATAGAAGTAATTTTTGATGCACCTCAGGAGTCTCAAATATTGAGAGCTTTAAAAAAAGCACATCCTTATGAAGAAGTAGCTTATTATTTAAGCATTTTAGAAAACGAAAATCAAGAGGTAGGCTCAGGCGTTATTGCAACGTTGCCTGAAAGTTTATTAGAAATTGATTTTTTGACGATGTTAAAAACTAAAATGAATTTGAAAGTGGTGCGTCATACACCATTATTAGGCAAAGCAATTAAGAAAATTGCGCTTTGCGGAGGAGCGGGTGGATTCTTGCTAAGAGATGCTATCCGACAGGGGGCAGACGTGTTTATTACAGCAGATTACAAATATCATGAGTTTTTTGATGCCGAAAATCAAATTATTATCTGCGATATAGGACATTATGAATCAGAAGTTTATACAAAGGAGTTAATTGTTAGGTATTTGTCTGAAAAATTTAGTAATTTTGCGGTTCTCAAAAGTCAGGTCAATACAAACCCTGTACAGTATTTTTGAATTTAGTTATCAGTGATTTGTTATTGGGCCGAATAGATTAATTATCTTTCCGTAAAATCGACGATATTTAGTCTCTTTGCAACAATAACTTAATACCGATAGCGGTTACACAGATAAAACCGAATATAACCAATGGCAGCAGTAGCAACCGAAACAACCATTGCTCAGAAATTAGAAGCTCTTTTGAAGCTTCAAAACATAGATTCAGCCTTGGATGGCATCAAAAAGATGCGTGGCGATTTACCCGAAGAAGTACGTGATTTGGAAGATGAAGTTGCTGGTATTGAAACCCGTATTAGCAAATTCAACAAAGAAATCGCTATTTTGGAAGAAGACATTACAAAAAACCGTAATGCAAAGAAAGAAGCTGAAAAGTTGGTAAATAAATACAAAGACCAACAAATGAATGTGCGTAACAACCGTGAGTATGATGCAATCTCTAAAGAAATTGAATTGCAACAACTTGAAATGGAATTAGCTGATAAGCGTACCCGTGAATTTGAATTCAAGATTTTGAATAAAAAAGATGACGTTTCTGAAACAGAAACTCGTTTGAATACTCGTAAAAAAGACCTTGATGCAAAAAGAAAAGAACTAAGTGTGTTGATTGCAGAAAGCGAAGAAGACGAGCAAAAATTGATGAGTAACCGTGAAAAGGCTGTAAAATTCGTTGAAGAACGTTTATTACGCCCTTATGATAAATTACGTGGGAATTATCCAAATGGTTTAGCGGTTGTTTTAGTAAAACGTGGTGCTTGTGGAGGTTGTTTTAGTGCAGTACCACCACAACGTCAGGCCGATATTAAAGACAAGAAAAGAATAATTGTTTGCGAACACTGCGGACGTATTTTGGCGGATGTTGAAGACATCGTTTTCATTTCTAAAAAATAAGCCCTTAGGTTTGCTATCTAAAAAGCCCGTAACATAGTAGTTATGGGCTTTTTTCATATTCACTAACTAATGATTATTGAGTATAATAGCAGACAAAGCCATTAAATATTATTGAATAAATTTCGTTTGTACAATAATAAACTTATTACAATGATACAAACCTCTTTGAACCTCTCCGATACTTTCTCCAATTGGTTTGCTAAACGTATTTCCAGAACCATTTACCTGTGTTTTGGGATAAGTATATTATTGTTTTCTTTTCAAGGTAAATCATCAGACTTCAATATGAATGCCTCTATGCAAAAGGCGTATTCAGAAATTTTGAAATTGAAGCTTGCCAATGGTAGAAGTATTTTGGCAAACGATAAGACCGTCAATGGAATAAATCCCTATTTGAAGAGTTATGCAGATTTAGTAGAATTAATGATTACGGAAGATAAATCGCTTTATGAAAAATTCATTGATAACCAAGACCAGCGATTGGACTTTATCGAAAGTCTAGACAAGAAATCTCCCTACCAACGTTTTCTAAAAGCAGAAATACACCTACACAGCGCTTTTGTAAAACTAAAATTCGGGCATGAAACCAAAGGCAGTTGGGAAATAATCAAAGCCTACAAGCTTTTGGAAGCCAATGCTAAAGAGTTTCCAGATTTCTTACCCAATCAAAAATCATTAGGCTTATTGCATATTTTAATTGGCTCGACCCCTGAAAATTACCAGTGGGTTATTAAACTAATTGGACTAAAAGGAAATGTGAAATTAGGGTTAAGTGAAATCCAACATGTTATCCAGAAAGACAGTATTTTTAGTGCAGAAGCACAGTTGGTTGATTATATTGTACATGCCTACATTTTAAAATTCAATTCAAAAAAACTCAATGAGTTCCAGCAGTTTATCCATCACCATCAAGACAATTTACTATTTCAGTTTTTGGGCGCTACTACTTTAATGAAAGAAGGTAAAAGCGAGGTAGCATATAATATCCTAGAAAACTGTCCAGAAGGAAACGAATATGTAGCATTTCCTTTTCTGGAATATCTTAAAGCCGATATTTTATTGCAAAAGGGACAATACCAATTAGCATCAAAAGGCTTTCAAAATTTTTTGCCTCGATACAAAGGCTTTAACTTTGTAAAAGATACTTACTATAAAATATTCCTTTGCTATTGGCTTAATAATGAAGATGCGAAAGGAAGAGCTTTTTTAGAGCGAGTGAAGGCTTCTGGAGAAAACATTGTGGAAGCAGACAAAGCCGCTACTAAATTTGCCGAAAATTATTTAGCAGATAACCCTAAAAAACCTATTAGTCAGAAAATACTGATGAAAGCTCGTTTGGCTTGTGATGGTGGTTTTTACGATAAAGCTTTGGCAATTTTAGAAAAATATTCTGAGGGTAATTTTGAACTAATTCAAGACCGAATGGAATTTAACTACCGAAAAGGAAGAATTTTACAGTTATCAAACAATATTCAGCAAGCAATTCCTTTTTATGAACGTACTATTGTATTATCTGAACAGCAGAGCGTATCTTTTGGCGCTAGTTCAGCCTTGCAACTGGGCTATCTTTATCAGGCAAAAGGAGAGAAGCTAAAGGCAAAAAGCTATTTTGAAAAGGCTATATCGTATAAAAAACACGAGTACAAAAATTCTATAGATAACAAAGCAAAAGCCGCTTTGAATGAATTAGGATACTGAGGAGTGGAGTTTGGAATGTGAAAAATTATCCCCGCTGATTTACTGAGATTTCTACGCTGATTTTCACTGATAATGCGTATCTGCGAAAATCAGCGGTTTTAATCTGCAATATCTGCGGGAAAATAAATAGAAAAATAAAACATACTAACAGAATAAATAATCAGAACCTAACAATCGAATTCATGAAACTATTAAAGCTATTTTTAATAATCTTTATTTTACAATTTTTTACTCAAAAAGTTAGTGCACAAGCTATCAGCTATTATCCTTTTAGTAATCAACTTTCTGTGGCTACCAATCCTACAAAAGTTATTTGGATGGATTTCCGTTTTCAGATGAACTCATTTATTTCATCTTTGAATACAGAACCAGCTTTGATGGTTAATCTTGGCTATACTAAAAACACCAATATTTATGCTGGTGGTGGGGTAAACTTAGGCATTGTAGCAGCCCTTGTCGATAATAAAGACGTCGTAAAAGGCTATTTTGGAAGTGTCGGAATGCGTTCGTATCCTTTTGAAAAGACACCTAAAGTAAGCATTAATTTTGAATTAAGCCCTTATGTGAATTATGATGGAACGGCTGGTACTTTTAGGGCATGGTTAGGAGTAGGTTATCACTTCGGAGGAGGCAATAAATAATTTTAAGGTCGGAGGTTGATTAAAATAAAGTCCCTAGCATTATCAAACATGCTAGGGACTTTATTTATAAATAGCGACAACAATTAATTGATTTTAAATTGTACCCTTCTATTTTTTGCTTTATTTTCATCAGTATCATTCGGCACTAGCGGTTGGGTTTCTCCATAGCCTTTGGCGGTCATACGGTCGGCCTTGATACCTTTTGCTGTTAGATAATCAACTACGGCCTTTGCTCTTTTTTCTGAAAGCTTCAAATTAGTATCATCATTTCCAACATCATCAGTATGAGCGGAAATTTCTACTTTAATAGTTTTGTTACCATCCAATAACGTCACCAGACGATCTAATTCTTCGCCTGATTCAGGCTTTAAATCAGCCTTGCCAGTTTCGAAAGTAATATCCTGTAATTGAACTACCACATCTTTCTTCAACACTGCCAACGGCACTTTCTTCAAACGATCGCGGAAAGCATCCACTGTATCAGGCTTGAATGCACGAGAGAAAAAGGCATACCCTAAGGCATTGGCGGCAAATTTATAAGGCTTTCCAATTTCAAGAGTAACACTAGCAATATCCTTATCTACTTTTACCTCTAATAGTTGCTTCGTTTCGGCATCCATTACTTTTACTTTCGGGTCTTTCAGAATAGCCTTCGTATCTTTGTCTAATAATTGGAATTGAAAGACTAATTTCTTTGGAATTAACTCAATATTCTTCTCGATATTATCCGTTTCTTTAGCATTAGTCATATCCATTTTACCACGGTAGGGTAAATAATCAGCCAATGGCGACGTAGTAATGTCATATTTGCTTCCTACACGATAAATAATAGAGAACAATCCGTTGGCATCCACCACCGTATTAATAGCCCTTTCTTTTACATTAGAACTTTTAGAGGTCAACTTGGTAGCGATTGGCTGTTTCGTAATGGCATCTATCACTTTTCCATCAACCGTTACTAGCTTGTATTTTCTGTATTTATCAGGAATCGTTACGGTGTAAATATCACCTGCTGTATGATAATACATTAAATCTCCAGCGGCAGAAACCGAGGCAAATTGGTCATCCTCCTCGGTATTGATGTATTCCAAGTTGATAGGCGTACTCCACGAACCATCATCTTCTTGAAAAGATTGGTACAAGTCAAAGCCACCAACACCTTCTTTACGAACAGAGCTAAAAATCAATGTACGGTTATCAGCCATTATTCTAGGAGCTTTCTCGCAATCCATATTGATGGGTGCTGGGAGTTTCTCGGCTACGCCCCATGTATCATCATCTTGTTTTTTAGATACCCAGATGGTATAACACAAAGCCTTATCCTTTCTTTTAGAAAAATTGTCACGGATAAAATACATTGATTTCCCATCAGACGAAACAGAAGGAAAACCTTCATAAGCTTTGGTATTGATATTAGTACTTACAGGCTTTGGTTCAGACCAATCTGTGCCATTCCATGAAGAAGAATATATGTCCATATCGCCTTGACCGCCTTCAAAAGAGGCAAAGAAATATAAAGTCTTACCATCATAGGTAATAGAAGGACCACCAATCAAATCATTGTCTTTCCCTATTTTGTTGATATTAACGATAGGCTTTGGGGGAGTCCATCTGTTTTTTTCATTTTTTGTGGTATAATACAATTCCCATTTTCCCTCACCAGCACGGTCGGTTTCAAAAATCATTGTTTTGTTGTTTGCGCTGATAGAAGGGGCATATTCATTAAAGGTAGGATGGTTTACAGGAGGACCTAATGAGCGACGTACTTGGGCAAAATTCATAGAGATATTGCACAGTAACAACATCATAGAAAATAGTAATGAGTTAAGACGATTCATTGAAATTTTTGGTTTGGTTGTATGAAACTTTCTAGGCTTAAGGGCAAAATCCATAGATTTAAAAATACCAAATGTGCGGCATATCTGGGCTGGATTTCTAAACAAAAAACATGAATTAAAATATATAAAAAAGCACTGAATAAAGCACAAAATGCGAATACTTCTACTGAATTTAATTGCTTTTTTCTAAACAGTTTAACAAGATAAATGCCGTTACTAAGATAACTGACTAATACAGTAAGCGTTGATAGCATAAAAATGGCCTTGAGTAATAAATTCCAAATGGGATTTGTATTAGGCGGAACGCTTTTCGCAAAAAACCAATAAGAGGTAAAATAAGGTACTAATAAACGCATTACTCGCTGTGGAGATTGACGAATGTTTTCTAGCCAATTTGCTTTTACTCTTTCAATAGCTTTTGGTTTTAATATGGTTCGTAAAGTTTCACCATTCCAGTCAAACGGTTCCGCAATTTTCTTGAATTGGGTAATGTCTTCAGCATTATAGCTTCCTTTGGCTTTGGCATTAAACCCTACATAAATGCTCCAAAGACCATTTTGTGGAGGTTGATAAGCCCATTTCCCCGATATATTGTGATATAAACCTATCGAAACAATTAAGAATACTATAAAGACAAGTACATATTGCCAAAGTGTTGCTTGTATCATTGAAAGTTTCGTTTTTGGACTAAACCACTTTAAGTAAGCTACCCCTATTCCGAAAAAGAGTAAATAATAAAAACTTAGTGGACGAACAAATTGAGCTATTCCAAAAACACAAGCAATTGATAAAAGTAAAAAAGTTATTGGTAAAATACCAAAAGAATTTCCTTTTTGCAAATACTTGATTAATAGAAAATTACCCAACACAAAAAAGAATAAAAAATTAAACTCTGCCGCTAAAAAGCCCATTAAGCTTAGATAGGATACACAGATGGAGAGACTGATGGTTCCAAGGTATTTTATCCATGACAACTGCGTTTTAAAGCTTAGGTGTGTAAGAACAATGGCAATAAGGTATTGGCAAAGGTTAAGTAACTGTATCAGAGAAGGGTTGGATGAATCAAATATACTAAAAACCTTACTTATCAGAAATGGGTGCCCAGGGGCTTGAAAGAAAAGAAACTGTTTAGACATCTTGCCCATTGTTAGATACAAAAGCGCTTCGTCATAATAGTTTTTAAAATCTGATATTTGTGTGTAATGCCAGCAGGTAATCAAACAATAATAAGCGAAAAAAACGAATGAACAAAAGAATATAAAAGGTATAAATGAGGGTGATGAAGATGAAATATTCTTTCCTAAGAAAGGGAATTTAATATTAGAATTTTTCATTCGTTAAATTTGCGAATTAATACAATATTTAGGGTCAAGTAAAATCAAATTTTTGGGGCTATCTTAAAAACTGTAACTTTGCCTTAGATACAATAACCAACCGTAAAAGATGACACAAATTAACAAAAATAGTGTACTGAAAACAATTTATCAGCATATCCCTTTTAAAAGACAACTATTTGAGCTTATCAGAACAGTTTATATTCCTTCAAAATCTGTATATCGTCATCTTTTTTTTGATGGAAAGTTTAAAGTGAAAGTAGAGAATGATAAATTTTTCTACATCAATCATTACAATACTCACGGCTTTATTATTGAAGATGGCTTATTTTGGGTAGGCTTGGGCGTTGGACGTGAAGGATATTCTTTAAGATTATGGACACAGCTATCAAAAACCTCTAAGGTTGTTTTTGATGTGGGTGCTAACACGGGAATGTACTCTTTATTAACAAAAAGTGTAAATCCAAAGGCAGAAGTATTTGGATTTGAACCGGTGAAAAGAACTCATGAAAAGTATGAGGCTAATTGCAAACTGAATAACTATGACGTAAAGGCTGAATGGATGGCCGTTTCCGACTTTACTGGAGAGCTTACATTGTATGATATTCCAGAAGCCAATAACTATAGTGCTACGTTGAACAAAGATTTCTCTGATGTTCGTCATGCCACGCACAAAGACACTCGCTTTGAAGCAAAAGTCAAGGCGACAACCCTAAAGGATTATATAGAAGCAAATAATATCAGTAATATTGATTTGATGAAAGTGGATGTTGAAATGCACGAGCCAGAAGCCTTACGAGGGATGGGTGAGTATTTACAAAAGTTTCAACCTACTTTATTAATCGAAATCTTTACAGATGCGTTGGGTAAACAAGTTCAAGAAATTTTAAAGGGTTGCGACTATTTGTTCTATAGTATCGACGAAGATGGTACAACTACTTTACAAGAAAGTATTATTGCTACAGACGAATCGAACTATTTGATTTGTCGCCCAGAGATTGCTAAAAACTTAGGCTTGTTGAAGGCGTAGTTTAGGAAGATGAAAGCTATCATTCATAAAAATACATGGGTCATTATCGTTCATTATAATGGAATAGAATGGATTGAACGCTGTTTAAGTAGTTTTGATAATAGTGCCTTCAAACAACAAATTATTGTTGTTGATAACAATTCACCTCAGCAAGAAGGAAAAGAATTAATTAAAAAACAATTCCCTCATGTAAAACTGATTGAATTAACTGAAAACATTGGTTTTGGGAGGGCTAACAATCTGGGCATTGAGTATGCCATCGCACAAAATGCTGAATTTGTTTTTTTACTTAATCAAGATGCTTGGCTAATTGAAAATGACTGTATTGAGCGTTTGTTACAAGTAGCAGAGCAACATCTTGACTATGGAATTATTAGTCCTGTACATTACAACTCTACTAAAATAGCTTTGGATGAAGGTTTTGGAATGTACTTGGCAACGTCTAAAAACTGGCGATGGGCTTCAGATACTTTTTTTGATAAAAAGCAGGAAATCTATGAGATTCCATTTATTAATGCAGCTGCTTGGTTATTAAATGTAGATGCCTTTAAGAAAATAGGATTATTCGACCCTGATTTTTTTATGTATGGCGAAGATGTCGACCTTGTCAATCGTACGCTTTTTCATCAATATAAAATCGGCTTTGTTCCAAATGCTAGTATTGTTCATGCCCGTGAAAATCGTTCAAAAAGCATTAATAAAGCAGGGCTTAGTTATTCTGAAAAAATGCAGTTTTACGGACAGTATTTGGCTTTGATTAAAAATGTTCGTTGGGGATTCTTTAAAGCCATGTTGAAATTTCAAGCACTATGGTTAACTAGCATTATAACACAAATTGCTCAGCAATCTTGGAAAAGAAGCTGGCAAATACTCATTATCGGATTGGGTTTGAAGATTAAGTTTATTCAACTCTATTCATCAAGACAAAAGTATAAACGGGGGTTCTCGAAATAACTTTTGTTGTTTAATTTTTTTATATGGGCATCGTCATACGTCAAAGCATCAAAAGTTCAATCGTTACTTACGTCGGAGTAATAATTGGAACGGTCAATGTTTTGTTTCTTTATAATAAATTTTTATCACCTCAGCAATTAGGGTTATATACTGCCTTGATTGGTTTTCCACAGGTATTTGCTGCTTTTTCAAATTTAGGAACGCCTCATGTAGGAGTAAGGTTTTTTAGTAGATTTTCTGACCCTGATAAACAACATAATGGCTTTTTGGGCTATTTACTGCTCGCTCCATTAGTAGGCTTTGTTTTGTTTTTAATGGCTTATGTAGGAGTAAAGAGTGTCTTCCAGTCTGTTTATATGGACAATTCGCCTTTGCTGATTCAATATTATTGGTATTTGCCCTTTATCACCTTTTTCCTTTTATATACCTCTACGTTAGAAACCTACAGTAAAGTACATTTGCGGATTGTAGTACCGACTATCCTCCGAGAAATTTTCCTAAAATCTTCTAATTCAATTTTAGCCTTACTTTTTGGTTTTAAGTTCATTACTTTCGACCAATTGATTAACGGAATTATGTTGGTCTATTGCTTGAATATCTGTTTTCTATTAATTTATATCAAAATCTTAGGTAAGCTTTATCTTCGTTTCGACTTTAGTTTCTTGAAGAAACCAATTTTCAAAGAAATGTATATGTATGGCTTATGGACAATTTTGGGAGGTGCAACAGCAACTATTTTACCTAATATTGAAAAATTGATGCTTCCTGCCTATAAAGGTGGGTTAGATAGTACAGCAATTTTCTTTATAGCCTCAAGCATCGGTATGGTAATAGCTATTCCCAGAAATGCCATTGCTTCTATCAGTGAACCCCTTTTAGCGGAATCTTGGAAGAATAATAATTTAGCACATATTGAAGAAATTTATCAAAAGTCTGCCTTGAACTTATTGATAGTAGGAGGCTTTTTATTTCTTGGTATTTGGACGAATATTGATGAAGTTTTTCAAATTATTCCCAATGCAGCAACATATAGTCAGGGAAAATTTGTCGTGTTGATGGTGGGTTTATATAGTGTTTTCGATATGGCTACGGGACTCAATTCTGAAATTTTAAAAAACTCTCCTTATTATAAATACGACTTTGGGTTTTATATCATTCGCTTTATTGTGCTATTGTTGGTCAACCTTATTTTTATCCCAATTTATAGTTATAATGGTGCGGCCTTGGCGATGTTGGTTTCTGTAGTAGTGTATAATTTGGTGAAGTTTTTCTTTATTAAACACAAGCTCCAATTACAGCCTTTTAGTTTGGCTACCGTCAAAACCATTGTGTTGGGATTACTTACTTACGGCATTACTTTATTGATTCCGAGCTTTGAAGGGGACATTTGGATGAGCTTTGTAAACATTGCCATCAAATCAATTTGTATCACGATTGTTTTTGGCGGAGGAGTTTTATTTTTTAGAATTTCAGAAGATTTAAATAGAACAGTAGAATCTTTGTTTCGTAAAGTGATTGGTAATTAGTAAATAGTGATTAAAAATGGACTTTGTCTGTCTTGTTTTAAATATAAAACAGATAAACTAAATATAGATTTATTGTTAGCACATCTAATCACCAAGTACTAATCACCAATCACTAACCATAAAAATGAAAATATTATTTACTTTCGGTGGCTTGCCACATTATTATAACTTGGTACTCAATCGTTTGAATCGTATTGAAGGACAAGAAATCGTTGTGATTGCTCCTAAAAGTGGTGGAAAGACCGTTGGCTCTGGCGTACATCAAACCTTAGATGGTATCGAATTCAAAGTACATTTCTTAGAAGAATATAAAACACTTTGGGGAAAACCTTTCTTTAAAAACTTTATCGAAACGATTGAAGCCGAACGACCTGACGTAATTGTTACGATCTGGCCATATATCCTAGCTTTTGTGTATAATCCATTCTTGATTTGGAAAATAAGAAGCATGGGAATCAAGTTGATTTTAAAGGAGATTCCATTTAATATCCCCAAATTTAAAGAAGCACTGGGTTATTATGCCAATGGTGGAGTAGCCTCTGAAACGATGCAGACTAATTTAAAACCAAACAGTTTGGCTTTTAAATTAAAATATACTTTGCTAAAATATTCATACAAAAGAGCCTTTAATTTGGTAGATGCTCATGTAGATTATACCGAAGAAGCTTATGAAATATTTGGTAGCTATGGAGTACCCAAAGAGAAGATTTTTGTTATTTATAATTCGCCAGATACCGATTTGATTTTAGCAGACAAGGCTAAAATTGAAGGAATCAATACGGTTTTGCCAGAAAATACTTTACGATTGTTGCATGTGGGTAGATTGGTAAAGTGGAAAAGGGTTGATATGCTTATAGATGTTTTCAAAAGACTCTTAGTACAGTTTCCTACCGCTGAATTAGTCATTGTGGGTACTGGTCCTGAAGAAGAAAATCTTAAACAACAAGCCATTGCACTAGGTATTGAAAAGCAAGTAGTTTTTACGGGTGGTGTTTATAAAATGACAGAACTAGGACAATACTTTAATGCATCTTTAGTGTATGTATTGGCTGGGATGGGCGGTTTGTCAATCAACGATGCTATGTGTTTTGATAAACCAATTGTTTGTGCCGTAGCGGATGGAACAGAAAAGAAATTAGTACGAGATGGCTACAATGGCTATATTTTTGACGATGGGAATGCAGATGATTTATTTGAAAAATTAGCCGTACTTTTGTCAGACCCAGCAAAAACTCGTCAAATGGGACTAAACTCTGGACAAATTATCAGAGATGAAGTCAACATTCATGTAGTAATTAAAAATTACCAAAGAGCGTTTGAAAGCTGTCGGTCTTAAGCTGTTAGCAATCAGGTGTAAGTCGTTGAATTAATTATTGAGTTAATAAATTGCTTTTAACTAATCAGCGAAAATCAGCGGTTTAAATCTCTAAAAATCAGCGGGTAAAAAACTATACACAAAATATCAAAGAAAAGCTGAAAGCCCCAAGCCGACCGCTGATGACCATATTAAAATGTTTGTTTTAAAATACATATTAAAAGGCCCATATCATGCTTTCAGAACACCTGAAAGTCGTGAACTACTCAAGCTTTTCAGAAAGTACGGAGATGTAAAACGCTATGAAGCGCGTGAGATAACTTTTCAAGGGATGACATTTCAAGTGCCAGACTGTATGTCTTTCCTTTTCCAGTTTCAAGAAATTTTTGTTGAGCAGTTTTATAAATTCAATACCTCCTCAGCAAAGCCAGTGATATTAGATTGTGGGGCAAATATTGGTTCGAGCTGTGCATTTTTCAAAAGACAGTATCCCGATGCGAAGATTACGGCTTTTGAAGCAGATGCAAAAATTGCACAAATCTTACAGGCAAATCTCAATAAGAATGGATTTTCAGATATAGAAGTAATTAACAAAGCCGTTTGGATTGACAACGAAGGAATTGAATTTGCTTCTGAAGGCTCGGATGGTGCCTCTATTTATGGTGAAGGAGCTAAAGTAAAAGTAGCATCTTTTCGCTTGAAAGATGTCCTTGAAGCAACACCAAGTGTTGATATGCTGAAAATGGATATTGAAGGAGCAGAAACAGCCGTGTTGAAAGACTGTGCAGATTCGCTAAAGCATGTGAAAAACATCTTTATTGAATATCATGCCTTTCCAGAACAAGCGCAGGAATTAGGAGAAATATTGAATATCATGGCTAACAATGGTTTTAGATACTTTATCAATTCTGCTCAAGACCGCACACAACCTCTCATCAATCATCGTTACAAAGGCAATGATTTAATGGATTTGCAATTAAACATTTTTGGCTATCGTCCATAATATGAAAATCACGATTTTAAGCACATTTGATACTTTTGGCGGAGCATCTATCGCAGCTTCTCGCCTGAACAACGCCTTAAATGGCAATGGCTTATTATCAAAGATGCTTGTACAAGACAAAAAAGGGAATGCCTCTAATGTTGAAACAATAGCCCCCAATTGGTTTTTAAAGAAAGTTGCCCTAGCTAGGTTTGCTTTAGACCGCTATCAGTTTGCTTTGTTCGAAAAATCAAAAGCAGTAAGATTTATCTTCTCTCAGGCAAAGATTGGGGTTGATATTAGTCAACACTCGTTGATTCAAGAGACAGATATTATCCATTTGCATTGGATAAATTTTGGTTTTCTTTCGCTAAGTGCTATCCAAAAACTTATCGAAACTAAAAAGCCTATCGTCTGGACTTTACACGATATGTGGGTTTTTACGGGAGGTTGCCATTATTCAAGAGACTGTCACAATTATGAAAACAGTTGTGGTAATTGTTTTCAATTTCTCAAAAATCCTTCTCCAACTGATCTCTCTCATCAAGTTTGGCAAACCAAACAAAAGATTTTTCAAGATGCCGATATTACTATCGTTGCTTGTAGTGATTGGCTAGCAGACATAGCACGAACAAGTACTTTATTACAAGGAAAAAAGATTTTATCCATTCCCAATCCGATTGATACCAATTTGTTTAAGCCTTCACCTAAAGCTGTAGCACAATCGCATTTTGAATTGGATAGCAATAAGCGATATATCCTTTTTGCTGCTGCAAAAATCAGTGATGTTCGAAAAGGATTTGTCTATTTTAAAGAAGCCTTAGAGATTCTAAAAGAAAAGTATTCGGTTGATAATAACAACACGGAATTAATTATTTTTGGACAAGCCCAAGCATCCGATTTTGACAACCTTCCCTTCAAAGTAAATGTGTTGGGTAAGCTATCAGACTTATCTACAATTGCTTTGGCGTATTCAGCAGCATCGGTTTTTGTGGTTTCGTCCTTAGAAGACAATTTGCCTAATACCATTATGGAATCTATGGCTTGTGCTACGCCCGTAGTTGGTTTTGCCACAGGAGGTATTCCAGAAATGATTACTCACCAAGACAATGGCTATTTAGCCACGTTTAAGTCTGCTGAAGAACTTGCCCAAGGAATTTATTGGACATTGTTTCAAGCTGATTATGTTGCTATTTGCGAAAATGCAAGGCAAAAAGTAGTTGAGCATTATGCCGAAGAAGTAGTTGCCAAACAATACATGGCTTTATACGAATCATTACAATGAAACTAAGTATTATCACGATAACTTATAATGCCGAGAAGTTTCTAACTAGGACAATCGAAAGCATTTTAGCACAAACCAATCAAGATTTTGAGTATATCATCGTAGACGGAAAATCTAAGGATGCTACTTTGGCTATTGCAAAATCTTATGGCGAAAGAGTAAATCTTTTGGTGTCTGAGCCTGATAAAGGTTTGTACGATGCGATGAATAAAGGTCTGCGACTAGCCACAGGCGATTTTGTATGGTTTATGAATGCGGGGGATGAAATTAATGATAGCAAAGTGGTTTCAATTTTTATGCAGGCTTTGGAAGATACTAAGGCAGATGTATTTTACGGAGATACTTATTTTGTAGAAGAGGATGGAAATATTCAAGGTCTACGCTCAGAGATAACCCCTCATTGTTTGCCTAAAAACCTCAAATGGCAAGATATGAATTTGGGTATGTTGGTATGTCATCAAGCTTTTATAGCCCGTAGAAGTATTGCTCCTTTTTACTTAGAAAATAACCTGAGTGCCGATGTTGATTGGGAGATAGAATGTTTAAAAAGAGCTAAAAAAATACAGTATTTAGATACTGTTGTAGCCAAATATTTGGTAGGAGGGATTTCTAACAAGCAATTAAAACGTTCTTTGTTAGACCGCTACGATGTACTCAAAAAACATTTTGGATTATTGGGCGCTGTTTGGGCTCATGTACTCATTACTATTCGCGGAGTAAAATTAATCATTAAAAAGGGAGGGAAGTATTGGTAGGCATTACCAAAAATGTTCTGGCTTCTAAGGATAATACTTCTTCTTTTTGATAAAATAACAAAGCTCTGTCACGGAGAGCATATTCACTGCTTAAAAAGGCATTACAGGTTTCTATTAATGACTTATCTCTACCAAATCTATCTAGGAAAGCATCTACTGTCTTGAGCCAAAACCATGTAAGGGTTTCATGATAACCTCTCTCAAAACTTACAGGTCCCCCCACCGAACTATTGAATAGAATAATCCTTTGACGAACCAATAACATTGCCTGTGTTAGGTTGTATTGGCGCAAGTACCACACGCCCATTGCTAAATGGGCTTCATGCGTCCAAGCATCTGCTGGTAAGGTACAGGTATTAAATTTTTCGATTAGGGTTTCGATGTCGGATTCGGATTGGAAAAGACGCATAGAATTTAAACTTTTTACTGGCGACTGAAGTCGCCAGCTAATAGAAATGAAATATATTTATTCAGCCAGCAAATTAATCATTTCAAAGAATTCATCATCTATATTTTTAACCTTATGATGATTTTCTTGATTAAAAATATATCGTTTTACTTTTCCTACATTTTGTGGACTAACAGAAAATACACCATAGCCATCTTGCCATTGAAAATGATTGTTCACAAATCCAGATTCATTTACCCATTTGGAAGATTCTCCTTTTAAAACTTTGATTATTTCAGCTACTGTTTGAGTCGATTTCATCTTGAAAAGACAGTGTAAATGGTCTTCCACTCCATTGATTATTTCAAGTTGGATGTTTTTATTATGAGCATGGTTTCTGATATGCTCAAATAGTTTGTATCGAAATGATTTGTGTAAACAGGGCTCTCGGTGTTTTGTTGTCCAGACAGTATGGACATAGATATAGATTAGATTTCCTGTCATTGCATATTTTTATTGAGGGTGTATACTTTTATTAGCAAGGCAAATTTCTATTAGCGGGCGACTTATTAAGATTCATGAAATAATCGTTCTTTGAAATTTGGGTAAAACTCATTAAATTTTCGTCAAAATTCATATTTAT
>NZ_JBWKYN010000117.1:0-17840 GCF_059423785.1 Arcicella sp. GW458-12-2-14-TSB2
TTATTCTCTAATAGAATTAAAGCTAATTAGAAGCATCAATTTTTCAACATTAAAATGCTTTTTCATTCATTTTATCACCAAAAGCAAATATTAATAATATATTAATAAAGTAATATATTTGGTAAAATTTTTGCTATTTTTCCATTAGATAGTGCCATTGGGAAGCAATTAATTACTGCAACCACCAAAAATCAAAGAACTGTTTACCATAACCATGAAGTATAAACATATATATGTATTCCTTTTTGTATTACTTAAGCATACATTCCTTTTTTCGCAGGAATTTAAACCCGTCTTTCAACGAATATCTACTAAAGATGGCTTATCCCAAAGCCATGTCAGTGCTATTACTATGAGTAAAAAGGGCTTTATGTGGTTTGCAACCGACGAAGGCCTTAATAAATATGATGCTTATAAATTTACCATTTATAAACACCAGCGAGAAAACAAGAACAGCCTTAGCGATAATTATATTTATGATTTATTAGAAGATCATAATGGAGATTTATGGGTCGCCACTGCCGCTGGACTTGATAAATTTAATCAAGAGAAAGGAATATTTGAACATTTCTTTAAACAAGGCCATAGGCTGACTATCCGTGATATATTTGAAGATAGTAAAAACAGGATGTGGTTAGGAACTACCACTGGGCTATATTTATTAGATAAGCAAAAGAATACTTATACCCAGATTAGGCATCAAGAACATAATAAAAATAGCCTTAGTAATGATTTTGTATATAGATTAGAAGAAGATCAGTTTGGTAATATTTGGGTCGGGACTAAAGAAGGATTGAATAAATATAATCCAGATAAAAAACAGTTTACTCATTTTTTTCATGATGCTAATAATCCTAAAACTATTGCTTCTGATTGGATAAAGGCACTTTTCTTAGATAGTCAGAAAAATCTGTGGATTGGTACTTTAACGGGTGGTGTTTCAAAATATAACCATAAAGACAATACTTTTACCAATTATTTAAACGACCCTAAAAATCCTAATAGTTTGTGCTATAATGATGTATTGTCTTTTATGGAAGACAGAGAGGGCAATTTATGGATTGGTACCGAGAACGGAGGAATAAGTATTTACAATTTAAGAAAGAATAAATTTAATACTGTTGCTTTCAATATCTACGACGATAATAGTTTAAGTAACAATTCGGCGTATTGCCTTTACCAAGATTATATTGGAAATATTTGGGTGGGTACTTATTCTGGAGGCATTAGCTTTTTACCTAAATTCGGGAATAAGTTTACTTTTTTGAAGCAAACAGTAGATAAAAATGGCTTGAATAATAGTAGTATTCTAAGCATTTTAGAACATGGAGACGATAAAATTTGGTTAGGGACTGATGGCGGTGGGTTGAATGTTTTTGATAGAAAAACAAATACATTTTCAGCCTATACCCACAATCACGCCAATAAAAACAGCATTAATTCGGATTTTGTACTATCTGTTGTTGAGTTAGATAAAGATTTATTGGCCTTGGGTTTTTTTATTGGAGGCTTCGATTTGTTCAATACCAAGACAAAGCAATTTGAACATCATATACCTGATGCTAAAAATAAAAACTCGGTATCTTCGAATAGTATTTTTACGATGCTTAAAAGTAAAGATAACAACCTTTGGTTGGGTACTTGGACGGGGGGCTTGGGATACTATGATATTAAAAACAAACGGTTTACTAATTATTTACATAATCCGAATGACCACAATAGTATTTGCAATAACTATGTCAAAGCCATTTATGAAACTGATGGTGACGAACTTTGGGTAGGCACGGAGGACGGACTTGAACTTTTTAATAAAAAAACAAAAATATTTACCCATTTCAGATCAAATCCTAACAATCCGAATAGTTTGAGTAATAATAATATTCAAACTATTAAAGAAGCCCAAAAAGGCTTTTTATGGGTGGGTACTACAGAAGGCTTGAGTTTGTTGAATCTAAAAACTAGAACTTTCCAGACTTTTACGGAAAAGGATGGATTACCAAACGATTTTATCAATGCAATCCTTGAAGATGAAAAAGGTAACTTTTGGATGAGTACTAATAAAGGGATTTCGGCGTATAATCCTTTGACAAAAACATTTAAAAATTATAATATTTCAGACGGACTACAAGGCAATGAATTTAAACCTAGAGCGGCGTATAAAACGCATGATGGAGAAATGTTTTTTGGAGGACCAAATGGAGTAAACTTTTTTAATCCAGATAGTTTAAAAGATAATACGTTTATTCCTCCTGTATTTATTACTGATTTTCAGATTTTTAATAAATCTGTGATTGTAGGTGCTGAGGATTCACCCCTTACAAGTCATATTAACGAAATCAAGAAGATAGTTTTAAATTATAAACAATCTGTTTTTTCATTTGAATATGCAGCATTAAACTATACGTTACCTTTAAAAAATGAATATGCTTACAAATTAGATGGTTTTGATAAAGACTGGGTATATGCTGGCGGTAGACGAACAGCAACCTACACAAATCTTGACCCAGGAACGTATATATTTAATGTAAAGGCTTCTAATAATGATGGAATTTGGAATGAAAAAGGGACATCTATTACCATAGAAATTTTACCGCCATTTTGGGCAACATGGTGGTTCCGTATGTTGGGTATATTGATGGTATTAGGATTAGCGATAAGTTTTTATAGGTATAGAATTAATTTAGTACAAAAACAAAAATACAGACTAGAGAAAGAAGTAGAGGTAAGGACGGCACAACTATTGAAATCTACACAGGATGAGCTGAGAGCACGACAAGAAGCGGAAAGAGCTAATAAAGCTAAAAGTGTTTTTTTAGCGACTATGAGTCATGAAATCCGTACTCCTTTGAATGGTATTATTGGCATGGCATCACTGCTAGAGGAAACACCTTTGAATGAAGAACAGAAGAGTTATTCTGATACGATTCATGCTTGTGGAGAAGGATTGCTTACGGTTATCAACGATATTTTAGATTTTTCTAAAATTGAATCTGGTAAAATGGAATTGGATGAGCATGATTTCAACCTAAGAAATTGTATTGAAGAAGTCTTGGATGTTTTTGCAGCAAAAGTTTCAACGCTCAATCTCGATTTATTATATCAAATAGAATGGGATGTTCCTGTTCAAATTATTGGTGATAACCTTCGTTTACGCCAAATTTTATTAAATCTTATTGGAAATGCGATAAAGTTCACCCACGAAGGGGAAGTTTTTGTGAGGGTTTTTATCGTTCAAACTAAAGAAAATGGCGAAATTGAATTAGGTTTTGAGGTGAGAGATTCAGGCATTGGTATTCCGCCTGATAAGATAGACAAACTTTTTAAACCATTCTCACAAGTTGATTCTTCTACTACTAGAAAATATGGTGGTACAGGATTAGGACTAATCATCAGTGAGAAAATCGTTAATTTAATGGGTGGGTCTATTCAGGTAGAAAGCAAAGTTGGGAAGGGAACAACCTTTAAATTTAAAATTAATACGCGGATTAGTTCAGCTCAGCTTAGTACATTTCCCTTTAACCTTGAAGTATTAAGAAATAAAAAAGTATTAGTTGTTGATGATAATAAGACAAACCTTAGTATTCTGAAAGGACAATTGGAACATTGGAACATGAATGTTATCTTGACATCGTGTCCGAAAGATGCCATTAGTTTAATAGAGGCTAAAGAAGTGTTTGATTTAATAATAACTGATATGCAAATGCCTGAAATGGATGGTATTGCATTTGCTTTGGCAGTTCAACGACTAAATCCATTTTTACCAATTATCTTATTAAGTTCGATATCTGATACTTTTCATCGGGAATATCCCAATTTGTTCAAATCAGTGTTGATGAAACCTGTTAAACAGCATATCCTCTGTAAAAGTATTCATGATAATTTAATGAAGAGTGAACAGCCAAAAATAATAGATAAATCTGGGTCAACTGTGCCAGCACAAAAATTAAATAATGATTTTTCTGAGAACTATCCAATGAAAATTTTGGTAGCAGAAGATTATGTCATGAACCAGAAATTGGCCTTGAGAATTTTAAGCAAACTTGGGTATCAGGCAGATTTGGCGGAAAATGGCATAGAAGTACTCGAAGCTTTTGACCGACAGCATTATGATTTGATTTTAATGGATATGCAAATGCCTGAAATGGATGGTATTGAAGCAACGATTAAACTTAGAGCAATGGATATAACACAGCCAGTAATCATTGCTATGACCGCCAATACGTTAGAAGAAAATAAGGAAGAATGTATGAAAGCGGGAATGGACGATTATATAAGTAAACCGATTAACCTCGATTTCCTGATTAGCGTATTAGAAAAGTGGGGGAAAAAAATCAAGACAGAAAAGAAATTATCATAATAATATGATGATAAAAATGTCCATCCATCTTTTCTTAAGGTGGATGGACACTATTTTATTTATAAAATATTATTGCCAGGAAGTACTTTCTTAAAATCTCCTCCATGAGGTAAATCGTTTATTGGATTGATTTGGAACACTTCTTTGCTTACGATTCTTTGCATAACGATTTCGACTAATGTTGTACTATTAGGTTTTAATATATAGTCGAACATGGTTTTATCAGCCTTAATTTCACAAGGTAAATAGCGTACAAAACCTTCAGAAGGTCTAGGGATGATTTTCAAGCCTAATTTATTAATACCCTTTTGCTTCTGGCGTATTTCTTTTTTCCCACTCTTTATGGCCTCAGTTCCCTTCAAAATATCATAATCTAAATAGTAGGTGATATTCTCAGGATTGTTTTTATTCTTCTGTCTGTCTTGAAAAAAGCCCTCTGGCAAATGATTTGGGTCATTATCATCACCTGCTGAAATAATTAAATCATAATCCTTTATTGGATAACCTTCTGAGTCAATTACCCTAAAAATAACCATACAGTATTGGTCATGAATAAAATAACGCTTAGAAATGAAAAAGCTAGTTTCAATTTCTAATTGTTCATTTTTCAAAACTTCTTTAGTTTCTGTTTCAAATTGTTTATAAAGATTATTATAATCGGTCTTTGTTCGTACATTGATGCAATCTAAAATCGCTTTTATAGTCTCCTCACTTTCTTCATTATCCGCAATCTTAACACTATTCATAATGCCCATATCTTCTCCAGAATGTGATTTTCCTTTAATAATTCTTAAGGGAGTTTTGGGAGATTGCTTATAAATAGAAATCTCAAAATCTTTCGTAACAAGTAGGCTTGTTGAAATAGGATATGGTTGTTGTAAGCATACATAATTGCTTTCTAGATTAGCCGCTGCTACCCTTACGACTCCATCAGAACCGAGCTCTCCCGTATAAGCATTTAGGTTATCATATAGCTTTCTATCAATAGATTGCCCAATAAGAACAAAAGGAAAAACATGTTCAGGATTAATATCATCTTCATTACTATTAATCCAATCTTTGTTCAAAGTCCAAGCCTCGATACTGCCTAGTTCAAGCCAATCTAACACACCTTGTCCAGGTTCGATAGCACTAAACCAAGATTTTAATCTTCCTACTCTTCCTTTACCTAATTGTGCTAATGCTGATCCAAAATTAGCAGGAGCTAGCATAATCAAGTGACTCATCGGACATTGAGGACTACTATCAGAAGAATATCTTTTCCACCAATCGCGTATTACTGGCCCACCTGTAGAATGAGTGATACAGATAAATCTTTCATTATTATTAATTTGAGATTCTAATTTATCTTTTATCGCAGTTTCAAAAGCTCTAGAAATATCTTTCAATCGAACTTCATCATGAAAACTGATGTATTGCCCAAGAAATATTTCTTCAACACTCATTTCAAAGCCATTAGCCAAGGCTTCATTTTGTAGCCGAGTGGGCAATTCTCCATAAGTGTCAAGGTTTGTGACGCTCCATCCATGAACGAAAACAACAATTAATTTAGACATAGTAAATGATGATTTAGCTAGCATTCAATATCCTTAAAGGCTATAACATCAAAGATAAAAATAAAGTAAATGATGATTTGAAGCGCATCAGTATTTTTATTATACGGTAGACCACTCAACACTTGTAATTACCATACGATAAAGTCTTTAGGATTCATTGGGAGATTCAAGATAAATAAAATACTTTTGCTATAAATACAAACAAACTCTATAAATTAATAAATGTTCTATGATTAAAAGTTTACAGTTTTCACTACTTCTAATGTTCTTCACTTTTGCTTTGAAAGGTCAAACAATTGGAATTACACAGGTTCAAAGCGAAATAAATTCAACCATTTGCTTAGGTAAAAAAGTTTTAGTGTCTTATTCTAAAACAGGGACATTCAATAAAGAGAATACCTTTAAGTTACAAGTGAAGTCGTCTTATTTGTCGGAAGGATGGATAAGTCTAGAGACTAAAGATTCTTCTGGATATTTAGTAGCGGTTTTGCCAAATGAAATACCTAATACAAATGGAAATTATAATTATGCCGATTTTCAGATTGTAAGTAGCTCACCTATTGTAATTAGCCCTAAAGCGTCTTATCAAAATATGTATTTCCCAGCAGAGATTAGCTTAATTGATCTTCAAAAGAAAACACTTTTTCCTTACGAGCCAGTATTGATGGATATAAATTACTCAGGTTCATTACCTATTACGTTGTTAATGAGTGATAGCACCTTTGTATATATAAATACTAATAATTACACCTCCCAACAAAGTATCATAGTAACTCCTAATAAAACAGGTAAATACAGCATTATTGGTGCAAGTAATACCTGTGGTATTGGCAAAAGTTCTGGTAGTACCGATATAAAGATATTTGATAATAGCCTAAAAATTATTGGGAATGCCAATACTCATATTTGTAAGAATGGTAAAGTAAGTGTAAGTGTATCTAAGGCTGGCAAATGGACTACTGGAAATAAATTTACTATCAGGTTAGCAGATTATGCTACTAAAACAAAATTCTATGATTTTGAAGCAACTGATGATGATGGTGTATTTTCAGCTAACATTGGTTCTAGTATTCCAATTGGGAGCTATTGGGTAAAAATACTAGCAAGCGATAATGGAATAGAGTCTGATTACTCCTTTAATTATGTTAGTGTTCACAATGAATTTAAGGTAGAACTAATTACATCGAGTACAACTATAAAATATGGTGAGCAACAACAACTAATAGCTTCGGTAACTGGATTTGGAAATTATATTATTGAATTAAATGATGGACAAATTTATAATAATTATTATATAGGAGATGATAGCAATCGTTCGGTTGGTTTTAAAGTATCTCCAAAACAAACCACTGAATATTATATTAATTCCTATTCCTCTGGCTGTGGTAATGGAACGGGTAAAAATAAAGTCTTAATCACTGTAGATAAAGGTATTAAAACAGACTCGGTAAAAGCAGGGAAATATTGTGAAGGAACCAGCAATGAAGTTTATTTCTCGTCTAATGTTAACTTACCTGTCGGGAGTACTGTTAAGGTAAGAATGATGAATAATGGTTATTTAGGTACAGGTGAATACCGAGATGTTGACGCTACCATCATTCGAGAAAATGTTGCCTCGTTTATTATTCCAACAAATTTAAGTAGTACTTTTTATTCATATACTTTCTATGTCAGTGTTTTTACAAATAATATAACTGGAATAAGTCTTAGCACTAATACTTTTGATGTATCAACATTCCCTTCAGGTGTTGTTGGTAATAAAAATAGTATAGTAATTAATCTAGATAAACCTCAAACTACCGATATAGAACTTACCTTAAAAGGTGGGGGACCTTATGAAATCACCTTGAGTGATAGTTTAAAGTATAAATATGATACAGAGCAATATGCTTGGGAAAGGGATGTAGCCTTGCCTATATTTGTACCAAAAACCACTGTTATTGGAATAAAATCAATTTCAAATATTTGTGGTACTAACAACACCCCCTATTCAACGTACAAATATGTAACTGTTCAAAACGCTGAATATTCAATTCGTGTTATATCAAAGAAATTACAAAGCGAAGTTCTTTGTGCAGGAGACAAAATAGATTTGTCTATCATTGCTACAGGCAAATATGGGGCCGACAATAAATTTACAGTTGAACTGGTTGAAGGGAGTAATTATAATAATAGTAGTAAGAATTTAGGAACTATTACGCTTGGCAGTACTCAAATTGTAATACCAAATGATGTAGTTAGTGGGAAATATAGCATAAGGGTTTCCTCTAATAGTCCATTATATTACAGTAATATGTTCCCAGTTACTGTTAGAACTTTGCCTACTGCTAAATTTTATACCTATTATACTGAACCTGTGCTTTCTGGTGAAAGTTCTTATACAGAACTAAATTTAAAAGGGGGAGGAATCCAGACAGTAATTTATAAAGATGGTACTAAACAAACTATTGAAACTTCTAATTATAACTACGGTGAAGAATACAGGTTATCCTCTGAGAAAAAACTAACTAAAACTACCACATTTGGCATACAATCAGTTAGTAATCTCTGTGGTATAGGTACGATACAATCTAAAGATTTTACAATTACGGTAAAACCTTATACAATTCAAAATCAAATAACACAGTATGGGTATTCAATATATTGTACCAAAGAGAAGCTGTTAGTTCCTTTTGATATTAAAGGTCAAATAGATAAAAATGCGAGCTATTCTGTACAAATTGCCAACAATACTGATACTGCTTATACTACGCTACAATCGAATATTAAACAAAGTCCCGCTACTGTTTCTTTACCTACTGACATTAAAGCGGGTTATTATAAAGTTAGAGTAATAAATCATGACAAATCTATTAAGTCAGAGCCCTACAATATTACGCTACGTTCAGCTCCTGATATTTCACTGCAGTTCTCAAATGGTGAAATTTATACCGAGATAGATGCGGGGAATGGTGTATATATTCGTTCAAATACCAGTCAAGATTATTCAGGGAATACGCTCACTTATGTCATTGGAGATGATAAGAAGATTAAAACTACAGGTTATAATAATTATAATTACATAGAAGAATACAAAACCCCAAATAGCACCACTACTTATACACTTTTATCTGCTGTCAATAGGTGTGGTGTTGGTAAAGTTTCAGGGAGTGTAACTGTAATGGTAAAGCCTGTATTAAATATGGATATTAAAAATACTACCTATGGTAGCAATCTTTGTATAGGTTCTAGTATGGATGTAACATTGAATTCCAGAGGGACATTTGAACCTAATAATATCTTTAAAATATATGCTGTAGATGAAAGTAATGTTAAAACAGAATTATTGAAGGCTTCTAAAAATGGAGAATACAAACTGATATTTGGTAATGATTATAAGAAAGGGAGTTACAAAATTCAAATGGAAAGCTCTAATCCATATCAATTAAAAGATGTAAGGACGATTTTTTTAACATCAAAAGTAGATATTAGTATATCTGGACAAGCAACAATCAATGCTGGTAGTGAAGGAGCGATTCAAATTAAAAATAATGATCCTTATAAACCCAATACAAACACTTATTTTTCGGATGTCCTTTACTATGAATTAAGTAATGGCTCAACAGGTAGTATAGATTTGTATTATTTTTCGAGCCCAAGGTCTATATATGTATATCCACAGATTACTCAAACATATACTTTGAAATCGGTTACTAATGCTTGTGGGTTGGGGAAAGCAGATGGTTCTGCTACAATTACGGTAAATCCAGCCTCAACTAAACAAGTAAATTTGTATAGTTATGTATCTAATTATTGTGAAGGCTCTACAACTAATGTATATTTTACAACAGTAGGTAGTTTTTCAGCATCTAATAAATTTACAGCACAGTTGTCAGATAATACAGGTAAAAATTTTAAAAATCTAGAAGCAGTAGAAAATGGAACATCAAGCTTAAAAGTGAAAATTCCTTCCAATTTAGTATTAGGGTCTGGATATTATATGAGAGTACTTGCCAGTGATAATGATGCCACAAGTATTACAAATATTTTCCCGTACACTATTGTAGAGGGCGTAACTGCCCGCTTTGATACTAGTTCATATTATTTTAATAGTAATAAGCCTGTTACAATTAATATAAAATTGACAGGAACGCCACCGTTTATGTTTGCTATTGGAATTGACGAAATTAGTGCTAAAACTTATTCTTCAAGTGCTAAAACTTTTCCTATTCCTCTCAATCCAATTGCCAATAGTTCTTATCGCCTTTTTTCAGTAAGTAATCAAGTATGTGGTACAGGAACCATCCTCAGTCCATCAACTGTAAAATTAGAACTAATCACAGCCACTGAGGAAGCAGGAAAATTAGGAATTAACGTTTTCCCAAACCCCACCTCTGATATTATTAATATTGAAAGCGACGGCAAAGAACTTGATATTCAATTAATAGACTTTTTGGGGAAAATAATTCATGCCGAAAAGCTAAAAGGAGAACAAAAGCAATTAGATTTATCAAAAACCCCTGCAGGAACTTACTTTTTACATATTCAGAAAGAAGGTAAACAAGCTGTGTTCAAAGTATTAAAACAATAATAATATAAGGCTATCTTAAAAAGTGTTTTTACCAGATTATTTTGGGAAAAGATTTTTTTTAGATAGCCTTTCCTTATAAATAATTTTCAAGCTATTAAAAAAAATACTATGCTCAGATTTCTACAATTATTTTTTACCCTCCTATTATTAAACTTTTCGATAAATGCTCAAACTATTGAAATCAATAGTGTTGAAGGTAAGGGCTATCAAGTTTGTTTAGGGCAGAAAGTCAAAGTTTCCTACCGCAAGAGTGGGGTTTTTAATCAAGGAAATACTTTTAAACTGCAAATAAAAGCATACAGTAGTGATACTTGGGACGAGGTAAGTGCTATTGATTCTTCAGGATATTTAGTAGCCACTTTGCCTACAGCACTAAGTATAAAATATATGGAAGCGAATGTTTACGCAGATTTAAGAGTAATAAGTACGTCTCCAGCAGTGGAAAATCGGAAGTATTCTTTCTATCTATATTCGATTCCATCAGTAGAAATTATAGGAGTTACTAAAAATACAATATATCCGTATGAAAATGTCGGAATAAAGTTGAATGTACAAGGGTCTAGTCCAATTGGTATTATGACTAGTGATAGTTTAAATACCGACTATAATTTTTATGAAACAGGGAATCAAATTAATAATAATTTAATGGTTAATCCCGCTAAAACAGGTTCTTACAGTTTCTTAAGTGTAAGTAATATGTGCGGTATTGGCATAATTAAAGGGAGCGTAAGCTTTTCTGTGCTACAAAATTCCTTGAACATTACAGGAGTATCTAATATAAATGTTTGCAGGAACAAGATGTTGGAAGTATATACTACAAAAACTGGTATATGGGCAAATGATGATAAATTTTATATTCGTTTAATTAATTCATCAAATAGAGTTTTTGATTTTGAAGCAACTGAAATAAATGGAGGGTTTGCTATTAAAATTAATCCTGAATTACTATTAGATCACTATTCTCTACAAGTAGTTTCTAAAAGATTAGGAATAGAATCAAACAATTATAGCTCTGGTATTACTGTTTATTCAGAACCAGTAGTAGAAATAGTTTCTTCAGAATCAACTATAAATTTTGGTGATAGAAAGAACCTTATATTGAAATATTCTGGGTATGGTGCTTTTAAAATTGAGATGAGCGATGGACAGATTATTAATAGCTTTTCATCTAATAAAGAAGACAATACTAGTGTAGAGATAAACCCACTAAAAACGACTGAGTATTATATAAAGTCGTTTAGCTCTACTTGTGGGAATGGCGTAGGAAAAGAAAAAGTGAAAATTACAGTTTTAGAAGGAATTAAGGCCGATTCTATAAAAGTAGGAGAATATTGTGAAGGCAGTACGTGTGAAGTAAAGTTCTTAACTAACGCCCAGATTAGTGTAGGAAGTCTTGTTAAAGTAAAACTTGTATATTATGATAGAGAAGTTGAACTTAAAGCTACAGTTATTAAAGAAAATATTGCGTCTTTTACAATACCTGAAGGCATGTCAGGTATGACTTCTTATAGTAAAGCATTTGCCATAGTTTATACAGATAAACTACCTAATATATTCAGGAGTCCAAATTATATAGATATTCTTACTAAACCTTCTGCGGAAATCTCTTTCCCTTTTTATGATGTAACATTAGCCACTCCACAAGCGCAAAATATTACGGTAGATGTAAGAGGCGGGAAACCATTCGAACTCGTCCTTTCAGATAGTACAAAGTATGTTACTACGAATGGATTATCAAATGGAGAGATATGGACACAAAGCTTTACTGTACCCGTTTATGTCGCTAATTCTAAAACCTTTTCAGTAAAATCTATTACTAATGTATGCGGAACAAAGATTGGTTCACAAAATAGACTTAATGTAAAAGTAAATACTCAAGAGAATGCTCTGAGGTTATTAAGTAGCAAAGCTGTCAATGACACTATTTGTGTTGGTAGAACATTAGATTTAATGTTATTGACTTCAAGTAACTTTAACTCAGACGATTTATTCAAAGTAAGTTTGTTTAATAATTATCTTGTTGAGGTAACTACCCTTGGGAACATAAAAAGGGGGAAATCTCAAATTATAATTCCAACTACACTTACGAGTGGATATTATTATATCGGGGTAACATCTAGTAATGGAATGATTAAAAGCAATACACTACCTATTGCAATTCAAAGTAAATCCAGAATAGGATTGTCAACTAGTTACACAGACTTATTAGCAGGAGTAAAGACCTCTTTTGGAATATGGATTTATGGTTATGGTGATAATGAGGTTGTCTTCAGTGATGGGTCTAAAAAAGTATATAATTCTATAAACGGTTCATTAAATACTTCTTTTGAAAAAGCCTTTACCCAATCTAGCACCTTTGGAATTACTTCCATTAACAATCAATGTGGTGTGGGAACAGTAGAGACTAAAGATATTACTATACAAGTTTCCCCTTATCGTATTTATATTGATATGCCAGTTAATTATGAGTACATAAACAATTTGTGTGTTAATACAATGATGTCTATTCCTTTTCAGTTTGTAGGAAATAACAATAACCAGAGTTTCTCAATACAGATAGCTAAAGAAACGGATCAAATATATACTACTTTACAATCAAATATTAAGGTTAGCCCAGCAACAGTACTATTGCCTAGTACATTGATGGCAGGGAAATATAAAATCCGATTTATTAGTAGTGATAATGTTGTTAAATCTAATGAGGTCCTTATTCAAGTAGATACTCCTCCAAATGCCAAGCTTCAATTAAATGACGGGACTGTAACAAAAACAATTAATGCAGGCGAACAAATTGTATTAGAAATAAATGATGCGAACCTAACCTCTTCTGGAATCCGTACTTACATCATACAAGATAATGATAACAATAAAATGGTGAATCGACAGAGCGATTCCCGTTATCAATATCTGTACCTTACGGAAAACAAAGAATATAAATTGATTTCGGCTATTAATAAATGTGGTGTGGGTAATACTATGGGTACGGTAAAAATTACCGTTAAGCCAGTATTGGGAATGAAAATTGTTGCTACTACTGATAACCGTTATTGTATAGGCTCTAATCTTGCTACTACATTTTATTCACAAGGAAAATTTGAAGTTGATAATGTATTTAAGGTTTATGGTATTAATGAAAGTAATGAAAAAATAGAATTGTTTAAATCTGTAAACAATGGAAGCTTTAGCATACCATTAGGTAGTAACTTAAAGAAAGGCAATTATAAGATTCAGTTTGAGAGTACTAACCCTGCTATGACTAAGGAAATCGCTAGTGTATTTATAACAGCTAAACCAGATGTAACTTTATCTGGGGGAGCAATTATTAATGCTGGTAGCTATGTGTATCTGAACGTTAAGAATAATGATTCTTATAAATCAATTTATAATACAGGAGAGGTGCTAAATTATGAGCTAAATAGTGGTTTCAAAGGATCTATTAATGGTTTTGATACTGATGGGAAGACCAGAATACTTTTTAGTACAACTACAACTCAACTATTAACAATTAAGTCAATTAGTAATACATGTGGTGTTGGTGTAGCTAGTGGCTCAGCCAGTATTACGGTAAATCCTATATCTGAAAAGCAAGTAAATTACATAGATTATCGACTAAATTTTTGTGCTGGTAGTGACCAAGACATATATTTTTCTACAAAAGGGACATTTACTAGCAACAATAAATTTACAGTTCAATTATCAGACAATACTGGTAAAAACTTTAAAGACCTTGTAACAGAAGGCACTAGTAGTCCCTTAAAAACTAAAATACCAACAGATACTCCTTTAGGTGATAGCTATTTAATTAGGGTAATTGCCAGTGATAATGATGTAACTAGTAGTACTAATCTTTGGCCGATTGCTATCTATGAAGGAATATCGGTGCGTTTCGATACTAGCTCTTATTATCTAAATGGGAATAATCCTGTTACTATTAAGGTTAAATTGAAAGGGTTGCTACCTATTACGTTTTATATGGGAACTGATGAAATTAATGCAAAAAGATACAGTGCTACGTCGAATGACTATGCCATTACTGTCGATCCATTAAATAGTACATCCTATCGCCTTTTTTCAGTAAGTAATCAAGTATGTGGTACAGGAACCATCCTCAGTCCATCAACTGTAAAATTAGAACTAATCACAGCCACTGAGGAAGCAGGAAAATTAGGAATTAACGTTTTCCCAAACCCTACCTCTGATATTATTAATATTGAAAGCGATGGCAAAGAACTTGATATTCAATTAATAGATTTTTCTGGGAAAATTATCCAAGAAGAGAAACTGAGAGGAGAACAAAAAAGAATAGATATGTCAAAAGTTAGTGCAGGAACTTACTTTTTACATATTCAGAAAGAAGGTAGACAAGCTGTATTTAAAGTGTTAAAACAGTAGCGTAAAATTAAAGGACTATCTTATATAATTGATAGTCCTTTAATTTTTAAAACCTCATCTTTTGTATTCTAACAGCATTTAGAATGGCCATAAGTGCCACACCAACATCAGCAAAAACAGCTTCCCACATACTTGCTAAGCCTCCTGCACCTAAAATAAGTACTAAAACTTTTACGCCAAAAGCTAATGAGATATTTTGCCACACTATTTTTTTAGTAGCTTTAGCAATATGAATGGCCGTTACGATTTTGGAAGGGTGGTCATTTTGAATGACTACATCTGCTGTTTCTATTGTTGCATCAGACCCCATCCCTCCCATCGCAATTCCTACATCAGATAAGGCAATTACAGGAGCATCATTGATACCATCTCCTACAAAAGCAATTGTATTTTGCTGATTTCGGAGTGCTTGCAATTTAGTTACTTTATCTTCTGGCATTAAGTTACCATAAGCTTCACTAATGTTTAATGTTTTGGCTACTTTATCAACGACAGATGTTTTATCTCCCGACAGCATCACTGTTTTGATATGAAGTTTTTGTAAGTCAGCAATTGTTTTATGAGCATCCGCTTTAATTTCGTCTGCAATTAAAACATATCCAACGTATAGTCTGTTGATAGCTAATACAACAATGGTTTCAGGGATTTCACGAAGGGTTTCAGGAAAAGCAATATTGTCTTTTTCTAAAAGCTTTAAATTACCAGCCAACACTTGATTATCTTCTACTTGTCCACTTAAACCAAAGCCAGAAATTTCTTGGAAATTACTTAATGTGCTTTCAGGAAGGGTGGGTTTTACAAATTCAACAATGGCCTTAGCAATTGGATGTGATGATTTACTTTCTAATAAAGCAAGTAATTCTAAGGCTTTTCTTTCATCAAAATCTATGATGGCTACTTGCTGTATCTTGAAAACACCTTTTGTCAGCGTCCCTGTTTTATCCATTACTACAACGTTTACTTTAGTCATGATGTCTAGAAAATTGGCTCCTTTAAACAAAATACCATGTTGTGAAGCAGCACCAATACCGCCAAAGTATCCTAAAGGAATAGAAATTACCAAGGCACATGGACAAGAAATTACTAAAAATACCAAAGCACGATAGAGCCACTCTCCGAAAATATAATTTTCTACTATAAAATAGGGCAAAAGAGTAATCAATACTGCCAAAACAAATACAATTGGGGTATAGATTTTGGCAAATTTCGAGATAAATAATTGAGTTGGCGATTTCCTAGCAGTAGCATCTTGAACCATTGTTAAGATTTTAGAGAGTTTGCTATCCTTGAAAACGGCTGTTACTTCTATATCGCTTATGGTATCCAAATTAATCATTCCTGCTAAAACGCTATCGCCCTTTTTCTTGGTTTCAGGAACACTTTCGCCTGTTAAAGCAGCGGTATTATAAGCGGCATAGTCAGAAACTAGGATGCCATCTAGTGCGACCTTTTCTCCTGCTTTTACTTGTATGATTTCACCTATGGCTACTTTAGCAGGATTTACTACGATGACTTTACCATCTTGTTTCACAGAAACCTTATCTGGACGAATATCTAATAAGGCCTTGATAGAGCTTTTAGCTCGTTTTACAGCAGCCCCTTGAAATAATTCACCAATGGTATAAAATAGCATTACGGTAACGCCTTCTGGATATTCGCCTATGCCAAATGCTCCGATGGTAGCTAAGCCCATCAAGAAAAATTCATTAAAAATATCACCGCTCTGAATACTTTTAAAAGCACTTTTCAAAACAGGATATCCGACTGGTAAATAAGCCAGTAGGTACCAACCTAAGCGCAGGTAATTTTGAAAGAATTTTAAATCAAAGTGTTCAAAAACTAATCCTATAACGAGCAATACAAATGAAATTATAGCAGGAAAATATTCTTGCCAATCGGCATTTTCGTCATGAGTATGTTCGTGATGATGGTGCTCATCATTTTCATGTTCGTGTTGATGATTATGTATTGTTGAATGTTGGTCGCACATATAAAGTAAGAAGGTTGATGAATAAATAAAGGTAAAAAACTAACGATGCGATAAAAGTAGATAAAAAAGGAGTGCAACAGGGAGACAAAAAGTAAATTTGATTAATTTTAAATGATGTCTGGTGTCGATATATAAATTCTAAAATAGAATCCTTTGAAAAAATCTTTCCATTTCCGTATTCGTAAAATTCACCGTTATTTAGGTTTGGTACTAGGGATTCAATTTTTATTTTGGACGATTGGAGGTTTATACTTTAGTTGGTCTGATATGGATGAAATACATGGTGACCATCAAAAAGCGCATATCCATCCCTTAAGTGCTAATATTCAATTGGTAAACCCGCAGGTTGTTATTCAACAAATAAAACAAACAGATGCTGTCAATTATATTTTTGATATTAAACTAGTACAGATTTTAGGGAAACCTACCTATCAGATTGTTTATTCACAGCAACATGACCGAGGCAAGAAAATCAAATTAGCCGATGCTGAGACGGGAAAGATTCGTGGAGTATTAACAAAATCTGAGGCTATTGAAGTAGCCAAAAGAAGTTTTATTGAGGATGCAAAAGTTAGTAACATTGAATATTTAACTACTACCAATGGGCATCATGAATATCGAGAACAACCTTTACCTGCGTATGCTATTACTTTTGAGCATCCTAGTAAAACAACAGTTTACGTTGCAACAGAATTAGGAACGGTTCAGAAATTTAGGAATCAGCGATGGAGAATTTTTGATTTTCTGTGGATGCTACACACAATGGATTTTCAAGGCAGAGATAATATTTCTAATTACTTGTTGCGTGCTTTTTCTATTTTGGGATTGCTAACTATTTTGTCAGGCTTTATACTTTTTTGGGTAAGTGCGAAGGCTGTTAATGAGCGGAAGAAGAGAAAGGTTTGATTTTTATTTTACACAACTATACTAGACAAAGAGTGTAAGTATATAAGTTAGAGGTTTAATGTATAAAAC
>NZ_JBWKYN010000118.1:0-17803 GCF_059423785.1 Arcicella sp. GW458-12-2-14-TSB2
ATGTAATTAACCTACTTTTTTGTATCACTCCCAATTTCTTTAGACCAACATTAACGAATAAGATTAATCCTCCATCTGAAGGGGGGATTCCATCTTTTCTCACTGAAAAGTTTTTAATTTCTTCTATACTAAAAATATTTTTTTGACAATTGTCACAACCTAAGCAATATAGAATTAAGAAACTTATCATTATTATTTTTAAAATTAAATTAGCTTGAATCATCATAAATTGTTTGGAGGATTTTTTAGTGTTTTAGCATCCCCTCGCTTGGCGTAGTGTTTTACTACGTCAGCGTGTCAGGCATTCTTAGAAGGCGATACCTATTGTATGGATGCGACCAGTTTGATACCACAATATATTAGAATAATGCTTACAGAAAGAGATTTATTAGTAGATATAATACAGAATGCCCTCGCTTGGCGTAGAGTTTTACTACGTCAGCATCTCAGACGTTATTAGAACGCAACGGCTAGTGTTACACAGATAACACAACTTGAAAAACATAAAAAGCTTTGCATTTTTGCCATGTAACATGGCAGTATGCACTGAGGTAGTGAAAAATACTACGGCAAGCGAGGGGAAATAGTATGAAAAAAATTCTTAAAAACATCTATTATACTTTTGAAGTAGGGAGTTATGGTCTTAAAATATTATTTGACCTTAATATTACATTATTACTCTTTGATTCAGTGAGTTTTGTATATATCAATAAAAACGAGTTTGATAAATTTAAAAATTGGAAAAGATTGGATTATGGTAAATTATTGAATGGTAATATTGATATCACAGAAATTAAAGAGGACGAGCTTACAAGTTATTTTGTTAAGTTTTCTAATGATGATATATTATACATATATCAAAGAATTGATGGGTTAGAAGAATTTAGTCAAGATTTTAAAATAATCTCAAAAAATATGACTGATTACAATGAAGTTTGTAAATATATGTCAGAAGATTGGGTTGAAAAAGTGCCTCTGACTTAGTTGCGTTCTAATTATCTATGAATAATAAACAAGACCATTTCCCCCCTCGCTTGGCGTAGTGTTTTTAACTACGTCAGTGTGCCATGCCTTCTTAGAAGGCAACGGCTAGTGGTACACAAAGTGCGAACTTGAAAAATTTCAAAATGCGTTTCATTTCTGCAATGTAACATTGCCTGACACTCTGACGTAGTGAAAAACACTACGCCAAGCTAGGGTTTTTCTATAGTAGCACGAGTTTCCAACTCGTAAGGTAACGATTACTTTACGAGTTGGAAACTCGTGCTACTGAAAAATTCCCTTTCAAAAGACTCAGCTTCTAAAGGTTTTATTCGCGAAAATTCAGTTCAGCTTTTATTTTAGTAAGGTCGCCAAGTAGTTTTGTTTGTACTACATTATTCTCTTTGCCTAATTTCTGGGCAATAGCTACTATGGCAAGATTTAGTGTTTCAATCTCCGTTTTTCGTTTATTATGAATGTCTTGTAAGGTCGAGATAAGCTGGCCGTCGGACATCGTGCTAATCATTAATACACTTTCAATTACTTCCTGCTCAGTTATTTCAATACCTGATAAATTGGCAATATTAACACATTCGTTAATTACATTTTTGGCTAAATCCATAACGCCTTTATCTCTTAAAAATATACCATTATCAGTATCTAAAAGGGGGCAAATGGAATTGAAAACACAGTTTACAATCGCTTTTTTCCAGATAGTATATTGAATGTTTTCTTCTGCTCTAAATTGAAACATTGGGTTGTCTAGCTGGTTTACAATATGGTGTAGGGTATCTTCTTTACCATTAATGATTCCAATTTGCGATACTGCTACGGGTTTGAACCTTACTAGGTTTTCTCCTACTACTTGGCAGGTCGTAAACAACACACATCGATGTATATCTGTGAACCCTTTTTCAAGAAACGGAGATTCTACGCCTAGTCCATTTTGTAGAAGGACTATCGGCGAGTATTTAGCACTTATCTTTAACGTTTCAGCTAGCTTTTCATTTCCAAAAGATTTGTTGGTGACAACCAATATACCATCGAATGCTGAATGACTAGCAAGAGAACTCACTTCGATTTCGGCTTTCAAGATAGTTTGTTGGTCTGTTTGAACAGCTATTGTCTCGTATTGTGTAGGAATATTGTCTACACTTCCCCTGATGATATATACGTCTTTGCCCTCTAATTTTAAAAAAACTGCTAACGCTTTACCTACAGCTCCTGCACCAATGATGTATATTTTATTTCCCATTTGTAGTGTTTGATAAAATGTTTACGGATATTTTACTTTCGCTGAATACTTTTATGGTTGCTTTCTGAAAATCTCTTTCATTGGCTTTATAAATATTGTTTACGAATTTTTGAGGATTAACATCAAACAACGGAAAGGCGGACGACTGAATTTGAATCATGATGCTATGAGCTTTTTTGAAGGTGTGGTAAACATCTTGAAGTCTAAAATCCAGATTAGTTTTAAGGTTTGGAACAAGTGGTTCAGGACGGGCGAAAGAATTTCTGAATTTTGCTCTCATTATTTCACTACGAACCATCTGCTGATAGCCAGCCAATTTGATACCTTCTGGCGTGTAAGGACTATTGGGTTCATTTTGAGGATAACCGTCGATAACTTTAACAAAAAAATCAGCATCAGTTCCTGTTGTCGAAAATTTTAGATTAATCTTTATCTCTCCAATAAAGGTAATATCTTCCTGTAATGCTTCGGTTTGAAAAGTTAGCACATCCTTTCTATTAGTAACAAACCTTTGGTCGTCACTCATGTAATTAGGTAAGAAATCAAGAGATTCAAATACTTCTTCCGCATAAGGAACTGGATGCTTAGGGTCGGATACATATTGCCGAAATCCATTTTTGGGATAAACTGCTGATAGTTTTTTATCTGCATGAAGGTATAAATCTAACCCTACAGCATCTTTAACTGGATATTCAGCAAAATTTGTCCATTCTTTTTTACCTGTATCAAAAAGGTAGGCTTTAGGCAATTGGGTGTCTTTGTCAATAGCATTTTTTAAATGTTTTTTATAGAATGGTAATTCGATGTTTTTCTGAAAAAATGTTGCTAAACTATCACCAAAATAGATGTTTCCTTGCATGTGGCGCCCTTGTTCTCTTGACCAATCTCCATGACCAAAAGGCCCCATAATCAACGTGTTTGACACAGCAGCATTGTTTTTTTCTATCTGCTTATATATATCCAACACACCAACCATATCTTCGGCATCGAACCAACCGCCAACATTTAATATGGGAGGCATCTTTGTAGGTGGATTCAAATGGGGAATTATGCTGCGTTTCTGCCAAAAATCATCATAGTTAGGATGCTCGATTATTTCATTCCAAAAGAAATTATCCAAATACAGTTTTCCAAAATTTTGTAGAGGAGTCATTGACTTGTACCAACTGTAACCATTATTGGTTTTAATCTCAGGGAAATGTGCTAGAAACCAATGTCTTTCGGTTGGTTTTGGGGCATGAATGCCGAAAACTGGTAGGGCATTGCCAACAGCTAAAACAAAAGCACCATTATGGTGGAAGTCTTCAAAGAAAAAATCTGAAATGGGTGCTTGTGGAGAAACAGCTTTGATAGCAGGATGTCCGCTTAAAGCACCTGCAATGGCATAAAAGCCAGTATAGGAAATGCCATATAATCCTACATTGCCATTGTTGTTCGGAATGTTTTTCAATAACCATTCTATGGTATCGTATGTATCAGAAGATTCATCTACGTCTTTTAAAGTTTTTTTCGACGGAATGTAGGGAGTCATATTTGTAAAAATACCCTCTGACATATACCTTCCTCTTACGTCTTGCTTGACAAAAATAAACTTTTCTCGCATTACGTGATTTGAATAATACAGGAGCTTTGGGTAATTGCTAGTCCCATAAGGTGAAGAACCAAAACATGTACGGTGGATTAAAAAAGGGTAGGGGTTTTCACTGGAAATATCTTTAGGAATATAAATGGAGGTGAATAATCTAATGCCATCTCGCATAGTGATATACACTTCTTGCTTAGAGAAATTTTCACGTACAAAAACTGAATCCTGTTGAGCCAATGTTAGCTTTTGTCCCGTTAACATAAGGGGCAAAAGAACAAGAAAGAAGGCAGATAGAAAGGTTTTCATGGGTTGAATATTATTTTAGGTACTCATCTGTAAAATGAGTTTTCTGTTTTGGCTTAGAAAATTTGTTGCTATTGTAACTATCCGAATTACCTTTTGGTATCGATAAAGATTGCCAGTTATCAGTAGCCATTTTACCGATATAAACAATTTGCCCAACATGGTATGGATAATGAGCAAGCTGTCTGTTGATGGCTTCCTGCACGGTATGCCCTTGGTTTCGTATATATATAATAGTGTCTAAATCGGCATAGGTTAATGTGTTGAGTGTATTGAATAGACAATTCCACCCTTCATTCCACTTATTCATTAAATCATCTTTGGTGCGGATGATATTTTCAAATTCCGCATCCCTATTCCTCCATTCTTTTTCACCATCTGTTGTTAAGAAATCCGACCATCGTGAAAGCATATTTCCAGCAAGGTGGTTTACAATCATCGCAATACTATTACTTTCCTCGTTGTATTGCCAGAAAAGCTTATCATCGCTTACTTGATTAAAGGTCTTTTCTGCAAGCATTTTGTAGTACTCAAATTGCTTAATGGTACTATCTAAATAATTGTTATCCATCTTATTATATATTTATAATATTCCTTCTTCTAGCTTTTCTAAGTAAATAAACGTTGGCGCTTTTACACCTGCTTTGATCCTAATTTCAATTAGCTCAGGCGACTCAAAGAATTTCTTTGCATTTTCAAGGGAAGTCCAAGCAGAAAAATGTACGATGTTGTTAGCATCCTGTTCGTATTTAAGTAATTGATAAGAAATTTCGCCTGCTAGTTTCCTAATGGTTGCGGCTTCGTCAAAGACTTTTTTCCACAATAGATAATCTTTTACTTCGTGTAAGATTAAGACGTATTTCATTTTGAGAGACTGTTTTTAAAATTAAGATTCAATAAATTAAAACGGCTGTAAAACAAATTTTTAAGTAATCAATACAATTTAATCAACGTTTTTGTTTGTCATAAGTAACTGAAAATAAATCATTTGAATGCTATCAAGACGGCAGAATGTTCACTAATTACTAATCACTATTTATTATGATGTTTATTGTATAAAACTGATAATCTCCTGTAGTAATTCTTCACTTTTCAATTCATGCCCAAGTCCCTTAGTAAGTTTCAGTGTTGAGCCTTTCCAAACTTGACTGAGGTTTTCTGAATCTAAATAATTGGTAGATTTATCTCCTCTATCATGAACAATGAGTGCCTTTGTGTTGATGTTTTGGGCAAAATTGATTGCTGAGAAGTACGAAGGCTTTTGATGTAGTTCTTTTTCAAATTGCTCAGCAATTAACCTGATGGCTTTATTTGAAAGTCCCAAGAATTGAACATAAAATGCAAAAAACTCTTCTACTTTTCCTGGAGCCGCCAAAATAATCGCATTTTGAATGGATGCCTCTGGATTTCGACTTAGGTAATAAGTAGTAGCAAAACCACCTATTGAATGCCCGATGATGGTGTGTAAATCGTGATGCTTTTCCAAGAATGCGGACAAAGTTCTTTCATAGATAACTAAATTCATGATTTTACCCGTAGAGTTACCATGTGCAGGAGCATCTAAGGCCAAAACAGTAAAGTCATGTTCGACCAAAGCCTTAATATATGATTTCCACCTGAAACTATGACTTGCCCATCCATGAACCAATAATACTTTTTTGAAACCAGTACCCCAACGGTAAGTTTGAATTTTGTTTCCGTCTATTTCAAGTATTTCACCAAAGGCAGGCATCAAAAATGCTTGGTGATGGGGCTTAAGACCTTTTGAAAATGGTGTACAAAAAAGGTTAAAGCCATCTTTTTTTAGCTTTTCAGGAAGCACAAAGGCTAACAGATTGAAATAAAGACCTGTTAGACGTGCTGATATTTTCTTTATGCTTGCCATTCCTAAATTTTAAATAAGGGTAAGTTAAAATAAACCGAACGGTTTGTTTTTGAATAAAAAAATTTATCGTAAATATTGTGTACTAATAGTAGCTTTTAGGTTTTCTAACAAGCCATTTAATATTTTTGGATTATCCGCCAATTTACTCATCATCAGCCCCCCTTGAATAACACTAAATATTAAGGTGGCTTCCTTCTGAGCATCTAAGTCATCCCTAAATTCTTTTGACTCGATACCTTTGCGAATGATAAATGTTAAGCCTCCTAACAGTTCATCTAGTGCTTTTTGTGCCTTGATTTTCAGGAAGGGCAGATTGTCGTCAGATTCTATCGCAGTATTCAGTAGAGGGCAACCACCTGCTGTTAAAGGACTTATACTATAGTTTTTATAGAAACTTAGAATAGCAAAGAGTTTGTCTTTGGCAGTATTTTCCTTTTTAATTTTAAAACGTAAAGCTTCTAAAAGCTTGCCTATAGAATGTTCAAATGCCTCAATAGCAATTTGGTCTTTACTTTCAAAATTTCCATATACACCACCCTTGGTTAATCCAGTGGCCAACAAAATATCGTTCATAGTGGTAGCACTATAACCCTTAGTATTGAAAATAGGAGCTGATTTTTCAATAATAGCTTGTCTGGTAATATCTGATTTTGTAAACATAGAACAAATATAAACCAATCGGTTTGTAAAATGCAAATGTATTTTTTGTTTTTTTATGAATGAAGGTAGGTCACTAAAAATTTTGTAGTTTTGCTCTGTCTAGTACAAGTATCAAGTAAAGCGTCCAAGACTCAGTCTTGAACGAGTAGGGGAATTTATTCCCTCGTTAGGGATGAAGAGCGGAACCTAATAGCCTAAAACCTGATGCAGTCAGAGACTGCCTTATTATTTATCGGTCCAAGTATGAAGACATGGAACAGCACGGCACGGGTAAGTAGAGGTAATTTAGAAATTTTGAAGACTTTTAAACTCATTAAAATGACAGGAAATGCAACACTTTTTTCACGAAGTTTTAATGTGAAAAATTTCAAAGAGATTATTGAAAAAAATAAGGGATATTTCTTTGATGAAGAGAGGTTATCTGGTGGAATCGATTCTGGAAATGGAAATATTTATTTTTATGCTGCAAAAGAAAGCATAATTAATGAACATTCAGTACATTTTGAGATTAGTAAAAAAAATAATGATAGTAACAGTATTATGTGCAAATTAATATATTCAATATACCAAGAATTTAACGAAGTTGAACTAAAAGCTAATTTCTTTTTAGTTTTCGATAGTAATAATTTTATTAAAGAGTATAATAAAGTTATTAAGTTAGAGCCAGATTATAACAAGACGATTATAATTTTTTGCGAATCAGATGTAACCCGACATGAAATAAAAAAAATAATATTAGATTCAGAAATTAATATTTCAGTTATCGATGAAAATATTAGGCCAATAATAGAAACAGCATATTTTTTTGTAGAAAATATTGATAAAAAAAAGGAATATTTTACACTTATTTTAAGTACAACAATAATTGATTTGCAATTAATCAATATATTTTTAGAAATGTATAAAAAGTACAATATACTAATTGGTTTTTTAGACGATTATCAATTATCCTCAATCGAACTGGAAAGATTTGAAAATCAAGTTGTAAAATTTTATTAAGAGCCACAGTAATAATATCCGTGCTGCCCCTCGCTTGGCGTAGTGTTTTTCACTACGTCAGTGTGTCAGACCTTCTTAGAAGGCAACGCCTAGTCCGCAACGGATAGTGGTATATGCGTACACAGCTTGGGAATAATCATAAAATGCGTTGCATTTTTGCAATGTAACATTGCAGTACACACTGACGTAGTGCAGGAACACTACGCCAAGCGAAGGGATTAATGGATTATCCTCCTGGACGACTTATCGGTGCAGAAGTTAACGAAATATGGAATAACGCTCATGAAAAATAAAAAAGTTAAATTAATAACGTTTTTCCTCGTGCTTATTTGCCACATAGTAAAAGGACAGTCAAATATTATTGACTTAAAAAAATATGTGGTTTTCACTTTTGAGGTAACAAAGAAAGGTACCAAACTAAAAAAAAAATATTATTGGATAATACAACAGGATTCTATACGGAAAAAGAATGCCTTTGAAGTTTCACCTTTGTATTCAGAAGAATATTCCAAAGATATTCTAGATCGATGTAAAAAACAGAATAGAGTAGATATGTTTTCTGCATCTACTGCGACTAATTATAACTTTGATGATGACTATAAATTACAAATTAAAAATCTACTTTCATTAATAAGTATTAATAAAGTTAAGGTTCAACACTATAAAAAAAAATGGACACAAAATGGTGATTCAATAGATGTAAGCGTATATGCATCGCCTATAATTGGTGTATTTTGTAATTGCTTACAAAGTAATGGAAATGTTACCAATGGCTTTAAAGGAATAGTTTTTTTACCTGTATCTTCTTTTAGCTATGATAGTAGTTTTTGGATTGGGGAAAATGAAAAAATAGTTAAATATGTTGATTATAGTTATGTTGAATATTCTAGTCATTATCCCTCATACATACATGGTAATTCAAATATTCGTGTCAAAGGAAGTATTATGACTTTTTAAGTAGTACGTACCCTCGCTTAGTGTGGTGTTTTTCACTACGTCAGTGTGTCAGACCTTCTTAGAAGGCAACGCCTAGTCCGCAACGGCTAGTGGTATATGAGTGCACAGCTTAGGAATAATTATAAAATGCGTTGCATTTTTGCAATGTAATATTGCAGTACACACTGACGTAGTGCAGGAACACTACGCCAAGCGAGGGACTCATACTATAATTTTTATAGGAAACTTAAAAAAGCTAGAGACAAAGTCAAAAATACTTTAATCTTATAAATACTGTATTTCGATAATGATAATAAAAAAAGCTATAATAAATCAAGTTAACGTATTCTTATATGGGGAGCCTTTATCTAAAAACATAAAGGTAGATTTTACAAATGACATACCCTTTGCTAATATTACTCTCTCATTTAATTACAACTGTAGTTGGAATGTTGAACATATATGTACCAGTTGTAAGCAGAATGTTAGTTTCGGATTACATTATGATTCAACTAAATCAATGAATGCTCAATTAAGTTATAAAAAAATAGACTACTTATGTTCAAAATATTTTACAACAAAATTTTTGCATGAGTTCCCATTATTATTTGAAGCAACTTCTGTAAAGGAGTTTCAAGGTGATTTTTATGTGATATCGAATGATATTTTTAGACAGGAATATCCTGTTACATCCTCAATTGAGCCTATTTATTATTCTTGTTTAAATTGTGATACTGAATACTTATGTAGATTTAGACAAGGTTATCCAATAGATTCAGACCCACAATATCCATTAGGAATGTTAGGCAAAGTATTTATAGATGAAATAATTCAAATAGAAATACCTGATAATAAAAAAATTATTGATTTAGTGGTGGAAAACTCCTTTAATTACCAAAACTATCAAACAAAACCTCACTTGTACTAATTCCTTAATTCAGTTTCAAACTGAATGATATAAAACGTCCAAGACCCTCGCTTGGCGTGGTGTTTTTCACTACGTCAGTGTGTCAGGCCTTCTTAGAAGGCGACGCCTAGTCCGCAACTGCTAGTGGTATATGCGTACACAGCTTGGGAATAATCATAAAATGCGTTGTATTTTTGCAATGTAACATTGCAGTACACACTGACGTAGTGCAGGAACACTACGTCAAGCGAGGGGAGGGGCAATGTAGAATTAGAAGAATTAGGCATTCAGTTAAAAATAATCAATTAAATGTTTAGAACTATGAATGTATATATAATAGTAGAAATGCAAGAAACAGATACTGTTTTCGAAAAACTAAATGTTGAAAAAATTAGTATGGATAAGTTTTTAACTGAACGTAAACTGAGTGTAAATTATGATCAAGAAAAGATTTTGAACTCACTGTCCACTGAATTAAGTAGAAAAAAGAACGATGTTTTGATTCGTTATTATCACGATATTGATTCAATAGTTAATTTATCAAATAAACTTAAAGAAAATAATCATCGATTACATACGGTTTTTATTCCCTCACCACAGCAATTATTAATAAGAAAGGAAGAAGAGTTGGAATTTACCCGTAAACATGCTAATTGGGCAAGTTTCTCAGCTTCTCAAATTGAGGAAGGCTATCAAGAATGGATAAAAATATATGAAAAAATAAAGCAAGAACTGCCTAAATATGCCATTGAAGTGAAAGAAGTTTAATATAACAGATGTTGGTTGGGATGTTAGCTCGCTACATCTTCGACTTTATTAAATAAGGATTTCTAATCCTTAACACGCCAAGCTAAGCTTGTGGTTTATATATAACTAAGGTTACGATTAACAAAATAGCCTTATCTAAAAATCTCTCCCCTAAAAATCTTCTCTTTTTCAAAAAGGAGAAGATTTTTTTGTTTAATTCAAAAAAACTTTTAAAATTTGCGTAAGTACTTACGTAATTGTTTACATAAAATGGATTTAATATCAGAATTAGGCCCTTTGGCTTTTGGAAGTAGGCTCAAACGACTCAGCGAGACTATCATGCGTGGTGGTGAAGATGTGTATCGTTTCTACGGAGTAGACTTTCAACCAAAATGGTTTCCTATTTTTTACTTTCTGTCTCAGAAAAACGAGGCGGGAATTATGGAAATAGCTGAAGGGTTGAATGTTACGCATCCTGCCGTTATTCAAATGGCGAAGGAGTTGGAGAAAAAAGGTTTGATCATTTCTAAGAAGTCGGACGAGGACGCTCGTAAACGTAATTTGAAATTATCAAAAAAGGGAAAGACTTTATTACCGACTCTCCAAAAAATTTGGGAGGAAATAAAACTAATGAATGCCGAAATCATCGAGAATCAAGAGCATAATTTACTGATTGCCGTCAAAGAAATTGAAGATGCTTGGTCTGAAAAAAGTTACTTAGAACGCTTTAAGGAGTTTCACAAATTAGAGTGAAGCTTTGAGCTTTGAGCAATCAGCTTTGAGCTTTTTATACTTCTAAAATCTTGTGTATTTATTCTTATTTCAAAAAGCTTATAGCTCACTGCTCATAGCTGAAAAAACATTTAAAAAAGCCCAAAGCTCATTACTGAAAGCTGATAGCCATTATGAACCTAACAATCTATCAATTAGACGCATTTACGAATGAAGTATTTGCGGGTAATCCTGCCGCTGTAGTACCCCTTACTGAATGGATTACTGATGAACTAATGCAAAAAATTGCTGCTGAAAATAACCTTGCCGAAACGGCTTTTTATGTCGCCGAAGGTGAACAGTTTCATATACGATGGTTTACGCCAACCGTTGAAGTAAACCTCTGTGGTCATGCTACACTAGCGACTGCCTACACCATTTTTGAATACGCTAAATATCCCAAAACAACCATTGAGTTTAAGTCTAAAAGTGGTGTTCTGAAAGTAGCAAAGAAAGACGATTTATTAGAACTAGATTTCCCTGTTGATATTCCAGTAGTGGCAGAAACACCTGAAGAATTAATAGAAGGACTGAGAATAAAACCCCAAGAAACCCTAAAAGGTATTACAGACTATTTTCTAGTTTTTGAAAACGAAAGCCAAGTAAAAGCCCTAAAGCCCGATTTCAAGATCATTGCCAAGGTAAAATGCAGAGGCATTATCGTTACTGCCAAAGGAGATGAGGTAGATTTTGTATCAAGATTTTTTGGACCACAGTCAGGTATCGACGAAGACCCCGTCACAGGCTCCGCCCATACTACCTTAACACCCTACTGGGCAGAAAAATTAGGAAAGAATATCCTAACAGCCAAGCAAATATCTGCCAGAGGAGGGGAGCTGCTCTGTACGTTAGCGGGCGACAGGGTAAAAATGGCGGGTAAAGTAGCCCCATATTTAATAGGTGAAATAATAGTTTAATAGTGAAGACAATGATACAGATACAATCCTTTGAAAATCGATATACAGACCAAGTAGTAGATTTAATTTTGACTATTCAGCAAAAGGAATTTCAAGTACCGATTACCATTAATGAACAACAAGATTTATTAGACATTCCGAATTTTTACCAACAAAACTATGGCAATTTCTGGGTAGCCTTACACGACGGTAAGGTAGTTGGAAGCATCGCTTTGATTGATTGTGGTGAAAACGTAGGAGCTATTCGTAAAATGTTTGTTAAGAAAGAGTTTCGGGGAAAAAAATATGGCATTGCTCAGAAACTCTTGGATTTATTAACCACCGAAGCACAAAAAGCTGGCATGACAAACCTATATTTAGGAACATTAGAACGCCTACAAGCAGCCATTCGCTTTTATATCAGAAACGGTTTTGAGGCTATCGAAAAACAAAATATTCCTTCTGTTTTCCCTTTTATGCCAGTGGATACTCATTTTTTTGAAAAGAATATTCAAATAAATCCCCAAGAAATCATGGAGAATAATGTACAAATTATCGAATATCAGCACGCTTATAAAGACGACTTCAAACGTATTAATCTAGAATGGATTGAAACGTTTTTCAAAGTAGAACCTCACGATTTGGAACAATTAGAAGCACCTGATGAAATTATCGCTAATGGGGGACAAATTTTTCTAGCAAAATTAGGGGATGAGATTGTGGGTACTTCTGCCTTAATCCATGATGGAGATGGTATTTACGAATTGGCAAAAATGGGCGTAATGCCTAAAGCCCAAGGCTTGGGCTTAGGCAAAAAGCTATGTGTAAAAACAATTGATGAAGCTAAAGCTCGTAAAGCCAAAGGCTTATATTTGTTATCGAATACAGCACTAAAACCAGCCATTTCAATCTACAAAAGCATAGGGTTTGTAGAAGTACCTCTCGGAAAGACTTTTTACGAAAGAACAGACATTAAAATGGACTATCCGCTTTAGTATGAACATAAAAGTTATCAATACCGAGGCTGAAATCCAGCTTTATTATACCTTATTGCACAAAGCCATTACAGAAGAATCTCAATTTTTTAGGGTTTCGCCAGTTGATATTGCTGGCGAAGCTTTCCCTACTGAAGATACTTTTGAAAGCTTTACTTTAGGGGCTTTTTCTGACGAAGGAGATTTGTTAGGAACAGTTGGATTTAAAAGAGAAAATGTCTTGAAACTCAAACACAAAGGGTTGATTTTTAGGATGTATGTAGCGCCCGAAGCCAAAGGGTTGGGTCTTGGACGGAAACTATTGCAGGCTGCTATCGAAAGAGCCAAACAAGGAGTAGGCCTAAAACAGATTGTATTGACATTAATAGCTGATAATCATCGGGCTAAAAATTTGTATCTTTCGGAAGGGTTTGAAGTATTTAGTTTTGAAAAACAAGCTATCAGAATGAGTGATGATTTGTTTGTAGATGAAAATGCGATGGTGAAATATCTTTAGAATTTGAAAATTTGAAAATGTGTCGATTTGAAAATAAAGATATGTGTAATGAATGAAGATTTAAAAATTCAATGTTTTGACAATTGACGATATAATTTTAAAAATTGCAGATTTACAGACGTCTGCTGATAGAACATATTTCCCTGAAGGTATTTTTGAATCTTTCAGGGAAAATAATATTTTGCATTATCGTCGTCCAGATACTAATATTTTTTTTACTGCTATTACCGTTTTTACGTTGAATAGCATCAAAGAAAACCTATCGGAAACTTCTCAAATACTTATTAAAAAAATTACTAAAAAAGCCATTGCTACATATCCGCTTTTTCAGAATAAAGATGGGCTGAATACCTATAACTTCTTTCAAACAAAACCATCTCAGCATTTTCCACACGGCAATATCCTCCACAAACTGAATCACTTTAAAATTCCAGATGATATTGATGATACTTCAATGGTTTTCTTGACGAAGCAATTTTCGCAAGAAGAAGTCATTGCTTTGAAAGATAAGCTAGTAAAACATTCAAATGGATATACGCAGACTATCGAAAATACCTTTGAGGAATACAAAACCTTAAAAGCATATTCAACTTGGTTTGGTAAAAAAATGTATATCGAATTTGATGCCTGTGCTTTATCAAATATGATTTATTGCTTGCTTTCGTATAATATAACGCTCGATGAACATGGGAATGATGCTATAAAATACCTTCAACAGGTTATCTTATCAGATCAGTATATCAATCAACCCTTTAGAGTAGCGCATCACTACGTCCGAACACCCATCATCATGTATCATGTAGCGAGATTAATGGCAAAATTTAGGATTGAGGCTTTAGAGATTTGCCGAGAAAAATTAGTAGCAGATATGTTAGACTACTTTAGGCGACCAAATTTGGCTTTGATGGATAGAATCCTTATCGAAACCAGTCTATTACGCTTCAATATCTCCTTTGAAAAAACCGAACTTGTCGATTTCTCAAAGGAGATATTTACAGGTTTTTACTTTTTTATTGCAGGGTTGCTGACAGCCTACGAAAATCCGATGTTGTATAAAATAGCTTCTTCAAAAGTCTTTCATATCAACTGGACTTGCGAGGCTCACTGCTGGGCTTTACTAGCAGAATGGATGACTATTTCTTCACAAAAGGATTCATCGCATTCCCTTCAATCGTGATAGAAGCAGAATCACTCAAATCAAATGTAGGTGATAACAATGCTGTTTTTTTCAATGATAAAGTTGATTTGCCTTTCAATGAAATATCTGAGTTAGCAACCTTAGAGTCATTTAAGTGGAAATGATAGTAACGATCCCAATCATCCCTCCAATGTTCTTTAACCTCTGCATTGTCAGCTTTGATGTTTACCGCTGTTAAATCACAATTGTTTAGTGTTAAGTCTCCAGTGGCAGTACTATTTACAGCTAAATTACTGTTAGCAAATTTGGTACTTTTACCATTAATTTTTACCGATATTTCGTAGCCTTGTAAAGAAATAGCAGGAAGTTTAGGAACAGTAATAATTATTTTCCCATATATTTCTGAACTACTATCAATCTTCAATGATTCTCCTACAACTTTAGCATTAGGCACGTTCTTGATACTGTATTCAGTGCCTTCTTCGATTTCAACATTAATATTATTATAATCTTCTAGTGATATTAATTCAAGGTTATTAAATGGTTTTAGTTTAATAACTTGTTTTGAAATATCAATTTTTGCAACCTTGTTTTTGTATTCAGCTTTAAGCAATATCGTAAAAGAGGTCATTCCAATGACTAATATACAAGCCAAAGCTACCAATAATTTATTTGATGTTTTCATAAGTTTTGTGCTTAAAAATTAGCTGTTTTAAATGCCTCGAATCTGTCTTTAATAAAATCAAAATCTAGTCCTAATAAATGAATATTTTTAAAGAATACTGGTAATTCATTTCCTAAGAACTCTTCTTTTCTAAAGGCTAGAACTTTGTCTTGGGCATCATCTGATACAAAAAAACCCATGCCTCTTTTAGTAAAAATAATTTCCTTTTGTTGCAAGAACTCGTAAGTTCTCATTACCGTATTAGGGTTTACTTCCAACTGAACAGCTAGTTCACGAACGGATGGGATTTTATCGCCAATCATCCACTGTTTCAGTAAGATACGCTCACAAATATACTCTGCTATTTGGAGGTAAATTGCTTGATTATCTCTGAATTCCATGTTAAACCTCCTTTTCTTTTAATTTAAAATAGGCTATTATTGCTATCACTGGTGCTAGTAAATAATAGAAAGCATATTTTGAGCCATCCATCATGAATTGGAATTCACTTGAAAGATGTTGTCTATTATGATTTCCCATATCAATATTATGTGAGCCTGAACCAATGATGATTTTGTACAACAAATACTGAATCAATCCCAACGATGCTAATATCAAGAATCCTGTAAAAGCTGTTTTGATGTAAGACATCCTGCCAAAATAAATAGCCCCTAATATCACAAACATTTGTAACGCAACCCAAACACATATTAAGAAATCATATTCTTTGTAAGAATTCATCACCATAGAATACAAAACTTCGTTATGAGGATTGCCCGAAAGCTTTACGAAAGCGCCATCAACCAATCCGAAAGTAATTGCATAAACTACAGGAAAGACAATGAGTGCATAAAACATACCAGCAGTGATTTTTTCAAAGTGCGATGCTGGCGTCATCAAGAAACTCAGTGTTTGACTATTATTGCCAAAATCTTTGAAAAGATAATTTGCAAATAATGTACCTCCTCCAAAAAGACCAATAATAAACATCATTGTCTGCATGCCTCTTTTTAGCAAATAATCATTTTCTGCGTCAAAATTGATGGAATAAATTACCGCAGTAATACAGCCAAAAATGACTAGTCCCATCAGAAATATAAACTTGTTTTCAGTCCATTGTCTTTTCACAAGGAGTGAAAAACGGCTGTAATCAAAAAAGTTATTCATAGTATTTTGCTCTAAGTTGTTGGATAGTCATATTCGTGATGACTATTGAGTTAAACAGATAAAGGCTATTGAAAGATGTCTTTAATAGACTGGCGATTGGCTAAAGCAGCATTGAATAATAATTCTAAATCTACTTTATTGTTTTCATGACCATTGTTAGGCATCACCACCGAAAATCCTCTTATCGAATGTTCTGAATACAAAACTTTCTCATGGTCTGTTACTACAGAAACTGTTTTGAAAGATAATTTTTCAGAAATTTCTTCGGTAGTAGCATGTAATAATACCTCCGAATCGTCTAGGATAATGATAGGGTCTATCAAAGAATCTAAATCACGTACTTGGTGCGTTGAAATAATAATAATTCGCTCGTCAGTAGCCACAGAAGCAATGATTTTACGGAACTGACTTTTGGAAGGAATGTCCAAACCATTGGTTGGTTCATCCATAATCAACACTTTCGTATTTGTTGCCAAACCAAAGCCAATCAAAGCCTTTTTCTTTTGTCCTAATGATAACTCCGTAAACTTCTCGTTATCAGAAATCTGAAATTCTTCTAAATATTCCAAAAATTGTTTCAGCGAAAAGTTTGGATAAAATGGCGAATAAGTAGCTACAAAATCCTTAATCTTTACTGGGGGCGTATAAAATTCTTCAGGTAAAAAATACATCTCTTGCAAAAAGCTTGGCAGACGGTCTTGTGCTTTGTAACCATTTACGGTACAAGAACCTTCGCTAGGGAACAGCAAACCCGCCATATTTCTAAGTAATGATGATTTACCCGCACCGTTTTTGCCTAATAAGCCATATACATTTCCAGCAGATAGGTTTAGGTTTAAATTTCGGAATACAGGTTTTCGTTTTCCATAATTAAACGAGAGGTTGTTTATTGATATCATATACTGTATTAGTTTAATAGTACACTACAAATATAATACAATAGGTTTTGCAAAAACAAATTGTGGAGATTGAAAATGGAGGAATGGTTTTTTTATGTGATAAATGGTGGAGGGGAAATATTTAATAAATCTTCTCAAAATAATAGAAGGATGTACTATTAAGAGTAAAATCGAGCATCTCTTATTGAAAAATATAAAGCAATAAACTTATTACGAATCATCTAAAACTTCAAAAGCTATGCAAACACAAGCACACACATTACCGGCAATTTTATCATTTTTTATTCCTGGCTTAGGTCAGTTAGTTAAAGGGCAAATTATCAAGGCAATTATTATATGGGTAATAGCTGGGGTAGTCTCTTTCTTTTTCTGGTGGACATACATCATTCCATTTATTGTTTGGGCTTGGAATGTTTATGATGCTTATACTGATAATTAATGTTTTAATAGATGAGTTATGGAAAATTTAAAATCATTTTTTGTAAGTAGGCGACTTAAATACTATTAATTATTTATAAG